>NZ_CAXLML010000179.1:0-84310 GCF_964187505.1 Candidatus Chordibacter forsetii | reverse complement strand
ACGAACGCTTAATCTAAAACCGATAGGATTTACTTTTTGTCCCATATCTTAAATTTTCTCGTCAGTTAAAGTTATACGCAAATGACTCATGCGTTTTTTGTATGGATGAGCGGAACCTCTTGCACAGGGACGGAAACGCTTTAATGCTGGCCCTTCCTCGACTATTGCTTCGCTAATAAAAAGATCGTCCGCGTTTAAGTTGGCATTATTTTCGGCATTTGCCATGGCGGATTTCAAAGTTTTGTCGAGCATACGAGCAGCTTTACGAGGAATATATTTTAAAAGAGACAAACCCTCAGTTGCTTTGCGACCAGGTAAAACTCTAGCAACTTCACGCGCTTTCTTAGGAGAAATCCTCATATATTTGGAGTATGATTTTATTTCCATATCTACTTTTGTGTATGAGGATTATGAGACTTAAAGGTACGTGTAGCAGAAAACTCACCCAACTTATGACCAACCATGTTTTCAGAAACATAGACTGGTAAAAAGTTCTTGCCGTTGTGAACAGTGAAATTAAGCCCTACAAAGTCTGGAGTAATTGTGGAACGGCGAGACCATGTTTTGATCGGTTTGCGATCACCGCTATCTTGAGCTTTTTGCACCTTCTTAATAAGATGAGGGTCAACGAAGAAACCTTTTTTAATAGATCTTGTCATAATAAATTATTTTACCCGGCGACCATTTCTACGAGTAATGATCATTGAATTAGATTGTTTAGACTTCTTTCGAGTCGGAAACCCTTTAGAAAGTTGACCCCATGGAGATGATGGATGACCACCGCCAGAAGTCTTACCTTCACCACCACCCATAGGATGATCAACGGGATTCATAGCAACACCACGTACTCTTGGTCGACGACCTTTCCAACGATTTCTTCCCGCTTTACCGATTGTAGCTTTTTGATGATTACTATTACCGACAGCACCGATTGTAGCTCGGCAATTTGACTTAACTAAACGAATTTCACCACTTGGAATTTTTAATGAAGCAGAATCTCCATCGATAGAAATTAAACGGGCTTCGCTTCCTGCAGATCTACAAATTTTTGCACCTGCACCTGGAAGCATTTCTACGCAGTGGACTTTTGTGCCCATAGGCAAAAATTTTAAGGGCATAGCATTTCCTGTTTTGAACTCAATACAATCATTGGAGCTCAATAATACATGCCCAACTTCAACTTGTTCAGGTGCTAATATATAGGCTTTGTCACCATCATTGTATTGGATAAGAGCAAGGTTTGCAGTACGATTAGGATCGTATTCAATAGCAATAACTTCTGAAGGTTGATTAACGCGTTCTCTACGAAAATCAATTTGACGATAAAGCCTCTTGTGCCCACCTCCTCTACGCCTGCTTGTGATACGACCGTAGCTGTTTCTTCCCTTTTTCCTATGATGACCGGAGGTTAAGGATTTTTCAGGTCTCTTCTTTGAAAGCTCCTGTTTATTTTTAAGATAAAATCGACCGCTAGGGGTAACGGGTTTTTGTTGTAAAATAGCCATGTTAAAATTCTCCTATTAAGCGAGGTCAATACTGTCGCCAGCTTTCAGGGTAATAATAGCTTTCTTACTCAGAGCAGTGTAACCGAGTTTACCTCTGCGCATTCGATCACGTTTAGTCTTTGGTTTTTGAATCAAAGTATTAACCTTGTTAACCTTAACACCAAAAGTCTGCTCAATCGCATTTTTGACATTAGTCTTAGTAGCCTGTGGATAAACAGAAAACACATACTGGTTTAAATTTGCCGAAAGCATGGTAGCTTTTTCTGTTAGCAAAGCTTCTTTTAGGATAGTTACAGGCTCTTTCATGAATTATCGCTTTGAGAGTTAGATATTTTGGCAACTAAAGAATTAATTCCTTGTAAACTTGAAACCACTTGCTTGGTCCCAACCAAGTCGAGTGCATTTACATCAATCGATTTACTAAGTTTAATTTTTGGTAAATTTCGAGCAGCTAAACTAATATTTTTATCAAAGTTTTCTCCTATGATAAGGGTTTTACCATCCGCACCAATCGTTTTGAGAAGACTAGCAAAATCTTTGGTTTTGTGAGATTTAACAGACCAATCCTCAATAAGAGAAATCGAACCATCAGAAGCAAGATCTACCAAAGCACGAGTTAGTGCTAACTTACGAACTTTACCATTAACTTTCTGGGAGTAAGAGCGTGGCTTGGGGCCAAAAGCAACACCACCTCCTCTACGCTGTATCGCGTTTTTATCACCAGCACGACCAGTACCGAGACCTTTCTGGCGGTAGATTTTTTTGCCAGAACCAGCAACTTCAGCACGCGTCTTCGTAGATGCATTACCTTGCCGTAGGTTTGCCCTGACTGCTAGTACACATTGGCGCAAAGCATCAACACCTTTTCCGTCTTCTAGAGAAGGGAAATTTTCAATAGTCGTTTCTTTTGATGAAGAACCGTCTGATTTAAACAATTTTAATTTCATCTTAAAATTCTACTTGGAGGTCTTGAGTTTTTTAGCCACACGGATGGATAAAATTCCACCTTTATGACCTGGAATGCTGCCCTTAATTAATATTAAGTTTTTCTCAGGAATAGTTTTTACAACCTTAAGGTTTTGGGTAGTGCGCTGCACATCACCCATATGACCAGGCATTTTCTTATTCTTAAAAACACGACCTGGCCATTGGCAAAGACCATAAGATCCACCACGACGATGAAACATAGAACCATGAGAAGCAGGACCTCCTCCGAAATTCCATCTTTTAACCACGCCCTGAAATCCTTTTCCTTTGGTCGTTGATACAACATCAACCATTGAAATATCAGCAAAGTCAGTCACTGTAATAGAGTTACCTGCCTCGAATTGATGATCAACTGGGAGCCGGAACTCTTTAGATAACTGCTGGGGTTCAGCCTTTGCTTTAGCAGCATGTCCCTTAGATGCACGGTTTGCTTTATTGGGACTTTTACCCTTTGGGTTGTAACCAATTTGTACAGAGGTGTAACCATCTGATTCAACAGTTTTCACTTGAAGGACTGGACATGGACCAGCTTCAATAATGGTTACAGGGACAAGGTTATTGTCTTCGTCGTAGACTTGGGACATCCCAAGCTTTTTTCCTAAAAGTTCAAGTTTCATTCTTTAAGCGGCAGGCGAACTAAAGTTCTTTTAGACCTGCTTTAAAGGGGTTTAGAGTTAATTAATTAGATAGAGAGGAGAATGATTAAACGTTGATGCTGATTTCAACGCCTGCAGGTAAGTTTAACTTTTTTAGTTCGTCAACAGTCTGTACGGTTGGCTCAATTATATCGATAAGTCTTTTGTGAGTACGAAGCTCAAATTGATCCATAGACTTTTTATCAACATGAGGGGAGCGATTAACTGTGTATCGTTCGATTCTTGTTGGCATAGGAATAGGCCCGGCAACACGTGCGCCTGTTCGTTTTGCTGTATCTACAATATCAGATGCAGACTGATCAATTACTCGGTAATCGAAACCTTTTAATTTAATGCGTATTTTGTGTCCGTTCATAATTTAGCTTCTTGCTGGTTCGCGAGAAGAGGTTTCAACGATATTCTGAATTAGGCTTTGTGGTACCTGATCAAAGTGAGAAGGAGTCATAGAATAATCCGCCCTTCCGGAGGATAGTGATCGCATGTCTGTTGAATACCCAAACATGTTTTCGAGAGGTACAAAGGCATCAATGATACAAACAGTGCCACGAGATTCCATGCCTTGGATCTGTCCGCGACGACGATTCAAGTCTCCAATTAATTCACCCTGATATTCATCAGGTGTGGAAACTTCAACTTTCATGATAGGTTCTAAAAGAATTGGTGTAGCTTTCTTCATGGCATCCTTGAATGCAAAAATGCCTGCCATCTTGAAAGCCATTTCAGATGAATCGACATCATGAAAGGACCCATCAACAAGTGAGACCTTAAAATCGATTACAGGATACCCAGCAATTACACCACCTTGAGCAGCTTCTTTTATACCATCCAAAGTAGGCTTGATAAACTCTTTAGGTATAGATCCACCAACGATCTTGTTTTCCAATTCAATACCTTTACCCTTTTCCAAACTCTCGATTTGAATTACTGCATGGCCATACTGTCCACGACCACCTGATTGACGAACAAACTTACCAACACCCTCGGAAGAGGAAGTAATTGTTTCACGATATGCGATTTGGGGTTTGCCGGCAGTAGCTTCAACCTTAAATTCACGGAACAGGCGGTCTCTGATAATATCAAGATGTAGTTCACCCATACCTGCTATAATCGTTTGACCAGTTTCCTCATTACTTGAAAGACCAAATGTAGGATCTTCTTCGGAAAGCCTCTGCAAACCAATTGACATCTTTTCCTGGTCTGCCTTGGTTGCAGGCTCAATAGACATGGAGATCACTGGCTCAGGAAATGTTGGTGGTTCGAGGCGGAGGTCTAAAGATTTGTCGCAAAGTGTATCACCTGTAACAACATCTTTGACTCCGATTAAAGCACAAATATCACCTGAATAAGCGACATCAATGTCCTCACGGGCATCAGCTTTCATAATCATAAGCCTCGACACACGTTCTGACTTACGAGTACGGGGATTATAAAGTGTAGAGCCCTTCTTTAATGAACCTTGATAAACACGATAAAAAACTAACTTACCAACGAATGGATCTGTCATGAGCTTGAAGGCAAGCCCAGCAACTTGCTTAGAATCATCAGGTGCTACTTCGACAGGGTTTTCGTCAGAATCCTCGCCTTTCATCGGTGGTAGATCTAAAGGGCAGGGAAGATAATCAACCACTGCATCCATCAACATTTGAACACCTTTATTCTTAAATGCACTACCAGGAATTACCCCAACAAACTTAATTGAAACAGTAGCTTTACGAATTGCTAGGCGCAGTTCATCTTCAGAAATATCCTCACCCTCAAGGTATTTGTTGGCAATATCGTCATCAAAGTCAGATACCGCTCCAATTAAAGATTCTCGATACTCATTAGCCTGATCAATTTGATCAGAGGGAATTTCAACGGTATCAAACTTAACACCACTTTCATCGCTTTCGTCGTAAATGTAGGCAACCATTTTAACGAGATCAATCAAACCCTTAAAGTTCTCCTCAGCACCTATTGCCAGAAAGAGGGGATGTGCATTTGCTCCAAGTTTATCTCGCATGGTCTGGAGGGCAGACAAAAAGTCCGACCCCATACGGTCCATCTTGTTGATAAAGGCAAGTCGAGGAACATGGTATTTATCCATTTGCCGCCAAACAGTCTCAGATTGGGGCTGTACGCCCTCAACTGATGTAAATACTGCTACAGCTCCGTCTAAAACTCTTAGGGATCTCTCAACTTCAGCAGTAAAATCTACGTGACCCGGAGTATCTATTATATTGATACGGTGATCAATTCCTGCGTATGGTCCCTCCGACGTAGTCCAACCACAAGAAATAGCAGCAGATGTAATCGTAATTCCACGTTCTCTCTCTTGCTCCATCCAGTCTGTGGTAGCGTTGCCTTCATGGACTTCACCGATTTTGTGCACAACACCTGAATAAAACAAAACTCTTTCAGTACATGTGGTTTTCCCAGCATCAATGTGTGCTGCAATTCCAATGTTACGAGTGTGCTCTAAGATTGTATCACGAATCGAAGAATTAGCTGGAGAGGGTTCTAGTACTGCGGTCATGACAAAAAATTACCAGCGCAAATGAGCAAAAGCACGATTAGCCTGAGCCATTTTATGAGTTTCCTCACGTTTTTTTACAACAGACCCAGTGTTGTTGTAAGCATCGATAAGTTCGTTTGCTAAAGCTTCTGCCATTGGGGTGCCCTTGCGACCTGAAGCAGCATTTACAACCCAACGAAAAGCAAGGCTTTGTTGGCGTTCAAATGCTACCTCAATTGGAACTTGATAAGTAGCACCACCGACTCGTCGACTCTTTACCTCAATTTTTGGGCGAATGTTTTCAAGTGCACCCAAGACAAGATCGACAGGGTTTCCTTTTTCTAATTTCTCAGCCATCTTTTCGATAGCGGTGTATACGACACGTTGAGCAACAGATTTTTTCCCGCTAAACATAACCATATTTATCAAGGAACTGATTAAAGTACTTCCGTGGCGGGGATCAGGGAGCACAGGGCGCTTGTTAGCTTGACGACGACGAGACATAATAAATCAACTTTTAGGTTTTTTAACTCCGTACTTAGAACGGCTACGGCGTCTTTTCTCAACACCTTGACAGTCTAAGGTGCCACGAACAATGTGATAGCGAACACCATTTAAGTCCTTCACTCTTCCTCCTCGCAACAGAACTATACTGTGCTCCTGCAAGTTGTGACCTTCGTCTGGAATGTAAGCAATAACTTCATAACCAGTAGTCAAGCGGACTTTAGCCACTTTTCGTACAGCCGAATTTGGTTTCTTTGGAGTACGTGTAGTTACTTGAACACAAACACCCCTACGAAAAGGACAGGCCTTTAAAGCAGGAGACTTCGTCTTAGATTTTTGCAAACGACGATTTTTTCGTACCAATTGATTGATCGTGGGCATAGTGAATATTTGAGGGTAAAGGATCTAAAGTAAATTTTATTTCAGTAAGATCAAGCTATAAATGAACAGTGTGTGAAATTAGGCAGTCATCGATTCGGTGGCAGCAGCACCAAGTGTGTCTACTTTCATGCGTCTCCATTTCGGCAAGCCTGTACCGGCAGGAATCAAATGCCCCATTATCACATTCTCTTTGAACCCGTTCAAATCATCAACTTTTCCAAGAGTTGCTGCATTGGTTAACACCTTAGTCGTTTCTTGAAACGATGCGGCAGAAATAAAACTGTCTGTTTCTAGTGATGCTTTGGTAATTCCAAGTAATATTGGTTCGGCTTCAGCAGGCTTACCTCCTTTTTGAGCAATAGATTCATTTGTATCCAAGAAAGCGAATCTATCCACTTGATCGCCCCAGAACAATTCTGCATCACCCGGATCAGTGATACGAATTTTAAAGAGCATGCGTGAAATGATAACTTCCAAATGTTTATCATTAATTGTAACACCTTGCAAACGATAGACCTTTTGAATCTCTTCTATCAAGTACTCCTGAACCGCAGAAGGTCCTAATATCTCAAGTATCTCGTGTGGATCCTTTGCCCCCTCGGTAATTAATTGACCCTTATGAACCATGTCACCGTGTTGAACCAGAACATGCTTACCATGCGGGATGAGATGTTCTTCAACTTGACCGGTATCCTCATTGGTAACTAATAGACGCTTTTTAGAGCGCAAAGTTCCTGCTTCAGTAATAATACCATCAATCTTCGCCATTTGACCAACATTGGCTTCTTTGGGTCTGCGGGCTTCAAATAGTTCAGCCACACGCGGTAAACCACCTGTGATATCTTGAGTTTTGGAAGCTTGACGAGGAGTTTTAGCGATAATAGACCCCGCATCAATACGCGTACCCTCATCAACGGCAACTTGAGCTCCGGTTGGTACCGAATAAGTAGCGATTGCCTTGCCTGAAGAATCTTTGACTATGATCTGGGGGTTCAAATCTTCCTTGTGTTCAATCACAACCATTGATTTACCCCCCGAAGCATCCTTTTCAACTTTGGTGGTTACGCCAGGTAGCATATCTTCAAAACCAATCATTCCTTTCTTCTCAGAAAGAATAGGGATATTGTATGGATCCCATTGAGCAAGTAGTGTGGATTCTGCTACATCTTCATTATCCTTAAAATGAAGAAGAGCTCCGGCAGGAACAGGATAGTCATCTACAATCCGTCCGTCAGGGTCTAAAATTTGAATAGATCCAGTTTTGTTGAGGGTTACTTGCTGGCCATTGGCCAAAGTTACTAATCGTAAACCGACAAACTTAAGTTTTCCGGCTTTTCTGATGTGGATAACAGGCTCTTCTCTGCCCGCACTTGCAATTCCCCCAATATGGAAGGTACGCATTGTTAACTGAGTACCAGGTTCTCCAATAGATTGTGCAGCAATAATTCCTACAGCCGAACCTTCTTTAACCAATGCATTAGTGGAGGGATCAATCCCGTATTCCAGAGAAGTCATCCCGTTTTTAATACGAGTTGATAGAGGTGACATAACTCGTACCCGAGTAATTCCCGAAGCGTCCAAATTATCTGCTATATCTTCTGTTATAAGAGATCCGGAAGAAACTAAAGTTTCACTAGGATTAGAAGGATTGGCAATATCTTCCGAAGAGTAACGTCCAATGACTCGATCTCGTAATGGTACAATTTCATTGTCACCTTCCATAATCGCTTTTTTGACGACTCCATCTCTCCGACCATCGTCCTTCATGGCAATAACACAATCCATTGCCACATCACAGAGTTTCCTAGTTAAATATCCAGCGTCAGCTGTCTTAAGGGCAGTATCTGCTAGACCCTTTCGGGCTCCGTGAGTGGACATGAAATATTCCAAAACAGTAAGTCCTTCACGGAATGATGACAGAATTGGTTGTTCAATAATCTCACCTGAAGGTTTAGCCATTAATCCGCGCATTCCACAAAGCTGACGAACCTGCTGCCTATTTCCCCGAGCCCCCGAATCCATCATTAGGTATACAGGGTTAATGGTATCTTTGCCCAAGTTGTCTTCAAGAGAAGTAAAAACATTCTTTGCAATGTCATCCGTCGCAGTTGTCCAAACATCAATAATTTTATTATGCCTTTCACCACGAGTAATAATGCCTTTCCTGAATTGATCTTCAATTTTATCAATTTCTTTTCGTGCTACAACAATACGGTCTTTTTTCTCATCTGGTATTATCATATCAAAAATACCGATGGAAATACCCGCTTTGGTAGCCATCTCAAAACCCATTTCTTTGAGTTTATCCAGGGCATTTATGGTACTTGCCTTTCCGGTTAAACGATAGGTTTCCAAGATTAAATCCCCTAAATCACCTTTGAGTGCAGGCTTATTAAAAAATCCAAGTTCTTCAGGCCAAATGGTGTTAAAAAGTACTCGACCAACAGTTGACCTAACAACGCTCCTCCCGGGAATACCGAAATGAGTGGTCTTTCCCTTGTCGGGATTTTGCAGATCAATCCAATCGTGAAGGTTTAGAGCTCCGTCCTGCAACGCACTCAGCGCTTCTTCAAGAGATCCGATTATAGGAACTCTTACATTTTCCGCAGGCATCTCATTCTTGGGGTTCATAGTAAGAAAGTAGGATCCAAGTACAATATCCTGAGAAGGAGTAAGAATCGGTTTCCCGCTGGATGGAGAAAAGATATTGTGGGATGCCATCATTAACAATTTAGCCTCCATGATTGCTTCAACTGAAAGCGGCACATGCACGGCCATCTGATCTCCATCAAAGTCAGCATTATATGCTGTACAAACCAACGGGTGAACACGGATGGCATTACCCTCGATTAAAACTGGCTCGAAAGCTTGAATCGAAAGCCGGTGGAGGGTAGGAGCACGATTAAGTAGAACGGGGTGGCCCTTGGTTACCTCCTCCAATATGTCCCACACTTCTGGTGAGCGTGTTTCGATCATTTTACGAGCACCACGCACCGTATGAACAAAACCTAGTTCTTTGAGGCGACGAATAATAAAGGGCTCGAATAAAATAAGGGCCATTTTCTTGGGTAATCCGCATTGATGCAATTTAAGCTCGGGCCCAATTACAATCACGGATCTTCCAGAGTAATCTACACGTTTTCCAAGGAGATTTTGGCGGAAACGTCCCTGTTTTCCTTTGAGCATATCACTCAATGATTTTAATGGACGATTACCAGATCCAGTTATAGCCCGACCATGCCTTCCATTGTCAAATAATGCATCGACAGCTTCTTGAAGCATTCTTTTTTCGTTATGGATAATAACATCAGGAGTCTTTAACTGAAGAAGGTTCTTTAAGCGATTATTACGGTTAATAACTCTGCGATAGAGATCATTCAAATCACTTGTTGCAAATCTCCCACCTTCAAGTGGTACGAGCGGACGAAGGTCTGGTGGAATGACTGGAATAGATTCAAGAACCATCCATTCAGGAGAAGCTTCAGATTGGAGAAAGCCTTTGATCACTCGCAGACGACTGGCGAGCTTTTTCTTCATTTGCTTGGACTTGGTATCGTGTATTTGGTCATACAACTCATCCAATTCATCTTGCAGGTCAAGGCGACTTAGAACATCACGGACTGCTTCTGCTCCCATTTTAGCCTCGAATTCGTCACCGTACTCATCAACAGCCTCACGATATTCTTTGTCTGATAACAGTTGCCTGTCTTCCAGTGGAGTGTTGCCCGGGTCAGTTACGAGATATTGCTCATAATAAAGAACACGCTCTAAACTTTTAGCGGTCATATTCATGAGAAGCCCCAAGCGACTGGGCATACTCTTTAAGAACCATATGTGTGAAACTGGTACAGCAAGTTCTATGTGACCCATTCTGTCTCGACGCACCCTTGATACAGTAACCTCAACACCACAACGATCGCATACGACTCCTTTGTACTTTATCCTTTTGTATTTGCCGCAGGCACATTCGTAATCTCGGACAGGGCCGAAAATCTTTTGACAAAATAATCCACCTGGTTCCGGCTTAAATGTACGATAATTTATGGTTTCAGGGTTCTTAACTTCACCCTTAGACCAAGAACGAATAATGTCAGGATCAGCAACAGTTATGGATACTCGATCCATTGGTCCGACGTCTACTCCAAGTGCTTCGTTTAATGCTTCTACGCTCATAATATATACTGCTTAAAATTTAAATTTCGGATATTCTTTTGCTTAATAAAATTACAAACCATCTTCCCCGCGTACGCGAATGTCTAAGCAAAGACTTTGCATTTCCTTCATAAGAACATTGAAAGACTGTGGCGTACCAGCTTGTAAAGAATTATCCCCTTTAACTAGGGATTCATAGATTTTGGTTCTGCCAAGAACATCATCGGATTTGACCGTTAGGATTTCCTGCAATGTGTAAGCTGCTCCATAAGCCTCTAATGCCCAAACCTCCATTTCACCAAACCTCTGTCCACCGTATTGTGCTTTTCCTCCAAGAGGTTGTTGCGTGATAAGACTGTAAGGACCGACTGCACGAGCATGTATCTTACTTGTTACAAGGTGGTTAAGCTTTAGCATGTACATATAACCGACCACGATCTTTTGGTAAAAAGCTTCACCTGTACAACCGTCATAGAGAGTAGATTTACCATTTTCTGGAAGTTCTGCCTCTTTGAGGTATTCTTGAATCTTAGATTCAGGCATACCATCAAAGATTGGAGTCGCAACTTTCAGTCCAAGTTTTTTACAAGCCCAACCGAGGTGAGTTTCTAAAACCTGTCCAACATTCATCCGACTTGGTACACCTAACGGATTAAGACAAATTTCTATCGGTGTTCCGTCCGGAAGAAATGGCATATCCTCCTCGGGGACAATTTTTGCAACAACGCCCTTATTTCCATGACGACCAGCCATTTTATCTCCAACTCGCATTTTTTGCTTCTTGGCGACAAACACACGAACATTTTTAATTGCACCTTGATCAATCGAATCGCCTTGCTCAATAGCCTCTACTTTGCGCTCCCTGTCATCTTCTAGATCTTGGAACTTGGATTCGTAACTTTCAATGATTTCGAAAACCTTAATCCTAACTGGCGAAGGGGGAATATCGATAAAGCGATGTACGGAAGACAGCCTACGCAAAAGAGTTTTTGTAATCTTGCGATTTGCTGGGATAATTATGTCTCCAGTTTCTGAGTTTGTTACATTTAAGGGTATTTTTTCTCCCAATAAAATGTTAGACAACGATTCAGTCAATTGAGCCCGCAAGTCTTCTGTTTGATTTCTAAAGTCTTCCTTAATTTGCTTTAATTGACGACGGAAATCGGATGGAGATAATTTCTCCTGTTCGGCATCCGTACGGCTGGATATTTTAATATCCATAACAATTCCTTGAGTTCCAGAGGGAACCCTAAGTGAACTATCCTTAACATCCGCAGCTTTTTCACCAAAAATAGCACGGAGTAGTTTTTCCTCTGGTGCCAAATCCGTTTCGCTTTTAGGAGTGATTTTGCCAACCAGAATATCACTTGGTTTTACTTCAGCACCAATTCGGACAATACCCAAGTGATCAAGATTGCGTAATGCTTCTTCTCCAGCGTTAGGGATATCACGTGTAATTTCTTCCGGACCTAATTTAGTATCTCTGGCGGTGACTTCAAATTCTTCAATATGTATTGAAGTGTAGATGTCGTCTTTAACGATTTTTTCTGAAATTAGGATAGCATCTTCGAAATTATAGCCCTTCCATGGCATAAATGCTACAAGGATATTACGTCCTATTGCTAATTCTCCATTATCCGTACTTGCTCCATCTGCTAAAGCTTGTCCAAGGATTACCTTGTCTCCCTTTCGAACAATCGGCTTTTGATTAAAGCAGGTCCCAGAGTTTGAGCGAAGATATTTCCGAAGGTCATAACAATAAATTCCTCTCTTATGATCGCTTCTTGGTTCTTTGAGAAATCGTGGTGGCAAAGTTCCATCATCAGACACAACAATGCGATTCCCGTCAGCCATCGCAACAACTCCTTCAGATTCTGATACGGTAACCGTTTTCGAGTCTTCAGCGACTTTACTTTCGATACCAGTGCCAACAAAAGGGGCCTCAGTTTTTAATAAGGGAACCGCCTGGCGTTGCATATTTGCTCCCATCAAGGCACGGTTCGCATCATCGTGCTCAATAAAAGGAATGAGCCCAGCAGCTACAGAAACAACCTGCTTTGGGGATACATCCATGAAATTTATATCCTCTCGATCATATTCCTGAACTTGATCGCGGTAGCGACATGTCGGTCTACCCTGTAATTTTAGTGTTTTAGCATCTATTTCACTATTAGCCTGGGCAATTATATACTTTTCTTCCTCAAAAGCATTTAAATAAACTACATTTTTGGGGTTTTTGTCTACAACACCTTTGCTGACTCGATGATAAGGAGATTGAAGAAACCCAAATTGATCTATTTTTGCATATGTAGAAAGGGTGTTAATCAATCCGATATTGGGTCCTTCAGGGGTCTCGATTGGACAAATTCGTCCATAATGAGTAGGATGAACATCACGGACTTCAAATCCAGCTCTTTCCCGATTAAGTCCGCCTGGCCCCAACGCTGAGAGCCTTCTTTTATGGGTCATCTCAGCTAACGGATTAATTTGGTCCATAAACTGACTAAGCTGACTGCGTGCAAAAAAGTCTCTAATTACAGTGGTCAAAGCTTTTGGATTTATAAGCTTGCCTGGTGATAAACTTTCGACTCCTTGGTCATAAAGAGTCATCCGTTCTCTAACGACTCTCTCGGTACGAGCTAATCCGCTACGGCAAACATTAGCAAGTAATTCACCTACAGTACGAACGCGACGATTTCCCAAGTGGTCAATGTCATCTATCCCCATATCGAAAATAGAACCAGCATCCTCACGTGCCATTTGCTCATCCGTCTTACCCCGCTTTAGATCGGTAAGTTTTCGGGTTGCTGCTACTAAATCTTCTACAGTTGTAACTCTTACTTCCAGTGGCGAATCAAGGCCTAACTTCAAGTTAAGCATATGCCGACCCACTTTTGCCAGATCATACCTTTTTGTATCAAGAAAGAGTCTGTTAATCAGAGCCTCGGCATTAGCTTTGTGCGGTGGCTCGCCTGGGCGAAGTTTTTTATAAATTTCTTTGAGCGCCTCTTCTTTATTTTTGGAAGTATCTTTCTTTAAACAACGAATAATAGCACCGTCATCAACACTGGTATCAATAGCTTGGAGAGATTTCTCTCCAGCCTTCATGAAAGCACGAAGGTAGGTCTTAGTTAAAGGCTCGAAAGCTTTGGCTAAAACAACACCTTTAGCGCGATCAAACATAGGTTCAATAAGAACATAATTGGAAACATTTTCTTTCTTAACAAGGTCTTCGATAGATAAAGTTTCTATGTTATAAAAGAGGTCTATAATTTTATGATCCGAATCCTTGTCTTTTTCTGGATCCCAATCCATCAGTGCCCGAAGGAAAGTTGTAATTAAAAACTTTCTACGCCTTCTTCTGCGGTCAAGGTAAACATAAAGTAATTCGTGCTGATCAAATTGTGCCTCTATCCAAGTGCCTCTATCCGGTATTATGCGGAATCCATGCAAAGTTTTTCCACTGGTATGAACAGATTCTTCAAAGCTAACACCCGGTGAACGGTGAAGCTGGCTTACAACAACCCGTTCAGCACCGTTAATAATAAAAGAACCACGTTCTGTAATGATGGGCAATTCGCCCATAAAGATTTCTTCTTCGCTGTAGAAAGGTTTATTTTGACCCTCTACTTCTAATCTAAGCCTGAGTTTTACTTGTAGAGGTGCTGAGTATGTACTTTTTTGATCGATACACTCAACCTCCGTCAGTTTTGACTCTCCAATCGTGTAACTAACATATTCAAGCCTTGATTTTTCATCGTAGCTTAAAATAGGAAAAATTTCCCGAAACACTGCCTCAAGACCATCATGCTGACGGTGGGTAGCAGGTACTTGCCGTTGCAAAAAGTTATGAAATGAATCTACTTGATTTTGGATGAGATTAGGCGGGTCAATGACTTCCTGTAATTTTCCGAAGTTTTGTCTTTTCGATGATTCCATAACGGGGGGAGGGGCAGAAGGGATTAAGAGATAAATATAAAAGGAAAAGCCGCCGGTACAATTACCGGACGGCTAAACCAAATTAAATTAAAGCAAGAGAAAACATTACTTGATTTCTGCTTTTGCTCCAGCAGTTTCAAGTTTCTTGGATACTTCTTCAGCTTCGTCTTTAGATACACCTTCCTTGACTGGTTTTGGTGCACCTTCAACCAATTCTTTGGCTTCTTTTAAGCCAAGTCCGGTGATTGCTCGGACTTCTTTGATGACTGCAATTTTATTACCTCCCATTTCGGTAAGGATAACATCGAATTCAGTCTTTTCTTCAGCAGCAGCATCGCCTCCATCGCCTCCGGCAGGAGCAGCAACGGCTATAGCTGCAGGAGCAGCAGCACTAACTCCCCACTTTTCTTCGAGCTCTTTAACGAGATCGGCAATTTCAATTACTGACTGGCCACTAAGCCAATCGATTACTTGTTCTTTGGATATATCTGACATAATTAGTTACCTCCTTGCCTGAATAGCATTAGTACCATTTCGGCGTTTAAGAGCTGTGCTCCTAATATCTTCTAGGTTGGTGGTTAACGGTTGGTGGTGAAAATGGGTCGAATAGAAGAGACCCAAAATTAAGAATCTTTGCTTTTTGCTTGCAGCACATTAAGTAGACCGCGAGCTGGTTGATTTAAAATAGAAACAACTTGAGTAGCTGGAGTGTTTACAAGAGAAAGAAGTTGAGCTCGTATTATTTCTAAACTGGGCAGTTGAGCTAATTTCTTTACCTCTTGAGCGTTTAGAGCACGGTCGCCAAGTACTCCTGCCTTAACGGAAACTTTGTCTTTAGATTTAAAATACTTACCAAGATCTTTAGCAACACCAGATGCATCATCACCACCAACAACGATGGCTGTATGACCAGATAAAAACTCACCCAAATCTGGAAGATTCTTTTCTTTAGCAGCAAGCCTTAAAGATGTGTTTTTTACCACATGAAATTCAGCCCCACGTTCTGCCAGTTTTGCTCTTAGCTCAGAAGTTTCTTCTGAGTTAATACCTTTATAATCGGTAAGGAAGAAAAAGGTAGATTTTTCTAAGTGATCGCTAGCTTCTTTGATAAGATATTCTTTTTCGGGTCTCATTTATGTATTTCCTTAAATTAGTTGAGATCAATGGCTAAACTCGGACTCATCGTGCTACTTATGTGAACATTCTTAATAAATTTGCCTTTAAAGCCTTCTGGCCTTGATGAACTAACTGCATCAATAGCGGCTTGTGCATTTTCAAGCAATTTTGGGTGATCAAAAGAACGCTTCCCAACAAGTACGGCGAGGGCTCCTGTTTTATCCATCTTAAACTCAACACGGCCAGATTTTACATCTTTCACAGCTGTTGCAAGGTCATCGGTTACGGTTCCTGCTTTAGGTGTGGGCATCAACCCACGTGGACCTAGTACTCTAGCTACTGAGCGAACTTCTTTCATCGCACTTGTTGTAGATAAAGCAACGTCAAAACCTACCCAACCTTCCTTCACTTTCTTAATCATATCATCAAGTCCAGCAAAATCAGCGCCTGCGGCTAAAGCTTCATCTGCATTGTCAGTGAAGACCAAAACCTTTATGTCTTTACCACTACCATGAGGTAAGTTTACCGTTCCACGAACAGCTTGGGAGCTTTGCTTGGGGTCAACTCCTAAGGAAACTGAGACTTCAATTGATTCATCAAACTTCACAGGATCAAACTTTTGTAAAGCAATAAGGGCATCGCTCAAGTTGTTGGTCTCGGAAGTGATGCTACTAGCTGAACTCTTATATCTTTTACTTCGGGATTTCATATGGTGTTCCGTGAGGACTAAATTATTTCTATACCCATACTGCGGGCAGTTCCTTCAATGATTCGACACGCAGCATCATCACTGTTGGCATTAAGATCTTCTTTTTTGGTATTAACAATTTCGAGGACTTGATCACGAGTGACCTTTCCAACCTTGTCACGATTGGGTATAGATGACCCTTTTGCTAAACCTGCAGCCTTTTTAAGAAGGACAGATGCCGGAGGAGATTTTAAAATAAAACTAAATGAGCGATCTGCGTATACAGTTATGACCACTGGCAGAATTAACCCTGCTTTATCTTTAGTTTTGGCGTTAAATTCTTTGCAAAAACCCATGATGTTTACACCTTGGGCACCTAGAGCAGGTCCAACGGGTGGTGCCGGGTTTGCGGCACCAGCAGGTAATTGCAATTTGATTAGTCCGACAGCTTTCTTTGACATAATAAATTATTCCTCTTCAGCTTTTTCTACTTGCCAAAATTCGAGTTCTACAGGTGTGAATCTTCCAAAAATGGAAACAGAAACCTTCAAAGTTCCTTTGGTAGGATCAATTTCATCAATATCACCTGTTAAATTAAGGAAAGGTCCATCTAATATTTTGACAACCTCTCCAATAGTAAATTGTACTTTGGGAACTTCTTTACCAGCGGCATCTTGGACTTGGCGTAAAATCCTTCCAATTTCATCTTTAGAAAGGGCAGTGGGGTTATCCTTGCCGATAAAATTAATTACGCCATCCGTTCCCTTAATTTTGTACCAGGGATCCTTAAGAAGCATACCATGACGATCAAACAGCTTCATTTCCACAAAAACATAACCGGGATAAAATTTCCTGTCCCGTTGCATTTTTTTGCCATTTTTTACTTCAGAAACAGTTTCAATAGGAACTAAAACTTCTTTAAGGCATTGTGCAAAATCTTCACTTTCCTCCTTATATTTAGCAAGGTATCTCCTTACTTTGTCTTCATGGTTAGACAAACATTGTAGAGCATACCATTGGTATTCGGATATTGTAATTTCGCTCATGAGTATAACTACAAGACTAGTTGGATCTTAAAAGAAGGGTCGCGTACTCTATCCAATTAGAAAGAGAGAAGTCTGCAACAGAGATGAATAGCCCAAGTATAAAAACCCCCGCAACGACAACAGCGGTTGAACCTCGCAATTCAGCGAAATCAGGCCAAGTAGCTTTTTTAAGCTCAGCTATGGTCTCCTTGTAAAAGGTTCTGAATTTGGAAAAAGGGTTCAAAATTAAATATTGGTATGAATGATTTGGTGGCGGGAGAAGAGGGACTCGAACCCACAGCCTACGGTTTTGGAGACCGGTGCTCTACCAGTTGAGCTATTCTCCCAACGCAACCAAAATAGGAATAATTTAGGCTATCTCAGAGATGTTACCTGCACCGATCGTTTTTCCACCCTCACGAATGGCAAAACGCTGACCTGGTTCCATTGCGATCGCCTTTTGCAACTCAATGTTAACCGCCAAGTTATCTCCTGGCATAACCATCTCAACACCTTCGGGTAATTCAACTATTCCTGTTACGTCGGCAGTTCCAAAGAAAAACTGAGGGCGATAACCCTTAAAGAATGGAGTATGTCTTCCACCTTCTTCTTTGTTAAGGACATAAATTTGTGCTTTCGCCTTTGTGTGAGGCTTAATACTTCCTGGCTTTGCAAGAACATGACCGCGTTGGATTTCATCCTTTTCAATTCCACGAACAAGAATTCCGACATTATCCCCTGCTTGGCCTTGACCCAATTCTTTGCGGAACATTTCAACTCCAGTGCAAATAGTTTTTTTGGATTCGCCCAAACCGACAATTTCAATTTCTTCCCCAACCTTAACAACGCCTCTCTCAATACGGCCAGTAGCAACTGTTCCACGACCAGTAATTGAAAAGACATCTTCAACTGACATCAAGAAGGGCTTTTCGGTATCACGAACTGGTTCTTCGATCTCGGAGTCAATAGCCTCCATCAATTTTTGGATAGATCCTAAACCTAAGTCACTCTCCTCATTATCAAGAGCTTTTGTGGCCGAACCACGTATAATTTGTGCGTTGTCACCATCAAATTCATACTTACTGAGCAAATCACGAATTTCCATGTCTACCAACTCGAGTAACTCTTCATCATCGCCGGTCATCAAGTCGCATTTGTTCAGGAAGACAACCAGATTTGGAACATCAACCTGTCGGGCGAGCAAGATGTGCTCACGAGTTTGAGGCATTGGACCCGTGGTAGCGTCTACAACAAGAATCGCTCCGTCCATTTGGGCTGCACCTGTAATCATGTTTTTAACGAAGTCCGCGTGACCAGGACAATCGACATGAGCGTAATGGCGAGCATCTGACTCGTATTCCACGTGAGAAACGGCGATTGTCACTATCTTAGAGGCATCGCGTACTGTTCCACCTTTAGCAATATCTGCATAGGTTTTAACCTCCGCTAACCCTTTTCTTGCCTGAGCATGAAGAATAGCTGTGGTTAAAGTGGTTTTACCATGGTCGACGTGACCTATGGTACCGACATTGACGTGAGGTTTATTGCGTTCGAACTGTTCTTTGGCCATTGGTTTGACTAGTTATGAATGATTTGTGATGGAGCCCACGAGCGGATTTGAACCGCCGACCTCGTCCTTACCAAGGACGCGCTCTACCGACTGAGCTACATGGGCGGGAAATCATAGTGGGGTGGATTTGTGAGAAAAGGATTTAAAATAGATTGTAGATCCTTTCTGTCAAGTAAAGACTACTTTGGTTAAAATCAATCGATTTGGCTTGAATAAGAATACATATTGTAATTTTATGTTTGAATCGTTGCGGGCGTAGCTCAGTTGGTAGAGCACCACCTTGCCAAGGTGGATGTCGAGGGTTCGAATCCCTTCGCCCGCTCCATTTTAGATTATCGCATCAAATATCTCTTTTTTTCCTGCCATAATTTCTGAATAATTTTCCTTATCGCCAGGTTGCTCGATTCTCATTCCTGCACCAAGAAGAATAGGGATTAGTGGAAGGATGTCATAGGGTTTTAGTCCTGTATCAACCATTAAATCAGCTTCACCCAAGCACAATAAATAGTATCCATAACAATCACCCCATGTTCTTGCAATAGCTCCAAGAGTAATTGCTTTTTGCCAGTATTTGTTAATCGGAGAATTAATTAATGTTTGCTGGTCAGTGGTTAAAATTAAAGAGTCATTCATTCCAGAAAAAGCCTTGGGTTTAAGAGTCTTTCCATTAATAAACGACTGCTTGCAGTCACCCGCTATCCAAGTGTCGTTAATCATTGGCAGTCGAAGAAATCCATACTCAGGTCTTCCCTTGTAAGTAAGTCCTATTAAGCTTCCAAACAGTGGAACTCCTTTTGAAAAACCAAATGTTCCATCGATAGGATCCAGCACCCAAACAAAATCAGCATTTGGGTTTATTGACTCTCTTTCTTCACCCGATATTCCATGATTTGGATAAGCACTTATAATTTGCTCTCTTAATTTGTCTTCAATTAGAAAATCAACTTCAGTCACCCTCGTTCCATCTTGTTTAAAACTCCATGATGTTTTCCCAGATTGATGGTCTTGCAATTTGCTGATAACAAAGTCAGTACAAGTCACACAGAACTGGCTAAATTCGTTAAATGAAATCATTGAAAGAAAAATTTGGTCGTGTAATAGATTTTGAAGGTTCTAGAAAATCAGGAATTCAGCAAGCTTCTATCATCGATTTCAAAAGTTTTTCGGTTATTCGGTCCCATGAATATTTAGAATGCGATGGTGACTTTAATGGTTGGATTTTAAATTTAATAAATAAGAGTCCCAATGATTTTTGGGTTTCCCATAACATGTCCATTGAGAAAAATCTGCTTACATCTCAAATGCCCTATTTGATAAAAACTTCTATCAATAAGGACAACATTCTTTGGGGTCCCTGGCTTGATTCACTAAAGGTATACAAAAAACTTTATCCAAACTTAACTGATTACAATTTAAAAAATTTAAGTGATACCTTTCTAACAAAAAAAGACATTGCAGCTCTTAGCAAGGTGTATTGCAAAAGGTCGAAAAAAGCTTATCACCAATCCACTTTTGATGCTTTGGTAACCTTTAAGCTGATCGAAAGATTAAAGGAAAAAGTAAACTTAGCTTTCTTCTTGGAATGAATCTTGGTCAGTCGATGGTACAGAGTCCCCTTCAACAGAGACTAAATCATCCCCTTCATCCAGCTTTACAACTTCTGATACTCCAACAAGGTGGTCTTTATCTGCTAAATCTACAAGCTTTACACCCTTTGAGCCTCTACTGGTTTCACGTATATTAGTCACTTCACAACGTACGGCCTGGCCTTTTTTAGTTAACAATAAAATTTCGCTATCCTGAGCTACACTTAATGCGTCACAAACACCCTCAGTGTTCATAGCGGTAACGCCCTGACCGCCTCGTTTTCGAGGTGTTGTATCCTCAGGACCCTCGGCACCTCCATTTGGCAGAAAAGCAGAGAATTTTGTCCTTATTCCTAAACCATTTTTTCCACAAATAAGGAGTAGGCGCTCATCGTCTACGACCAACATGTTAACCACTTTGTCATTACCTTTGAGCCTGATTCCGCGAACACCTCTAGTTGCTCGACCTTGATCTCTTAACTGACTAGAGGCGAAACGAAGTCCTTTACCATTTTTTGTTAAAACCAACAAATGATCATCAGCTTTGGCAAGCATTGCCTTAAGGACTCGATCGCCCTCATCAATATTAATTCCTTTAAGCCCCCCCTTACGGTGGTTTCTGTATTCTTTAATAAGACTCTTCTTTACAACCCCATTTTGTGTACAAAGAATAATTGAGTCATCAGATTCAAATGAGTCCATACTCAGTACTGCGGCTATCTTCTCATTTTTTTGAAGATTTAGTAGATTTACGATATTTCTGCCTTTCGAAGTCCGTGCTGCTTCAGGAATTTCATAAGTCTTTTCTACATAAACTCTTCCATTAGTCATAATAAACATTAAGGTATCATGTGCGTTGCAAGTATGAAGGACATCTATGGGATCTTCATCTTTTTGACCGCTACCAATGACTCCTTTACCACCTCGGTGCTGAACCTTAAATTCTTCAACAGATGTTCTTTTTATGAAGCCAGTCTTTGTTACTGTTACAACACAACCATCGTTCGGGATAAGATCTTCCATACGAACATCTCCATCAAATTCAGAAATTTCACACCTTCGATCATCTGCATATGAACTTCTTAATTCATTGAGTTCACTTTTAATTAATTCGAGCAGAACACTTTCATTATCAATGATATTACGAAGGTCTTTTATAATATTCATTAATTCTGCATACTCAGCATCAATTTTCTCACGCTCCATACCAGTGAGTTGGTATAATCGAAGATCTAATATTGCATTAGCTTGCCTTTCACTAAGAGAATATTTCGTGCTTAATTTTTCCTTAGCCTCTAGACGATTTGACGATGCACGAATCGTACGCACAAAATCGTCCAAATTATCTAATGCAATTTTGTAACCCTCTAAAATATGGGCTCGATCTTCAGCTTTTCTTAAACGAAATTGTGTGCGTCTCAATGTTACATTACGCCTATGTTCAATATAACATTCAATAGCTTCTTTAATGTTTAATTGCCTGGGCCTCATTCTGTCTAGAGCTAATAAAATTACCCCAAAACTGCTTTCAAGGGCAGTCAGCTTGTATATTTTATTTATAGTAACTCTTTCAATTTCACCAAGTTTGAGCTCAATAACAATTCGAGTCTGCTCAGTAGATTCATCCCTTAGATCACTCACACCGTCTAATATCTTTTCCTTCACAAGATCAGCAATGCGTGTAACTAAAGTAGCACGGTTTGTATTGTATGGAAGGTGGGTGATAACAAGCTGCTGTTTACCATTAGGTAATTCCTCAATATCCAAAGCGCCTCTGGTTCTGACAATTCCCCTACCGGTTTTCATGTAAGATTCAATACCAGATTTCCCAGAAATACTACCTCCCGAGGGAAAATCTGGACCAGGTAGGATTTGCATGATGTTATCAATGGAAATCGAAGGATCATCTATAATAGCACAAACAGCATCGATAAGTTCACCGAGATTGTGAGGAGGTATATTTGTAGCCATCCCTACAGCAATCCCTGTTGAGCCATTCATAAGTAAGCTGGGCAGGGCACTAGGAAGAACGGTGGGTTCTGTGGAGCTTTCCTTGTAATTCGGAGCAAAATCAACTGTATCTTCGTCAATATCTTTTAAAAGTTCCTCAGATAGTTTAGTTAATTTACACTCAGTATATCTGTACGCAGCAGCTGAATCTCCATCAACGGAACCAAAATTACCTTGACCGTCAACTAAAGGATATCTCATGACCCAAGGTTGTGCCATCCTGACTAAAGTATCATAAACCGAACTGTCACCATGTGGGTGATAATTTTTTAGAACTTCACCAACAACACCAGCACATTTGTCATAAGCTCGGTTGTGTAGCAATCCTTCTCTAAGCATTGCATATAGAACCCTTCTTTGAACGGGTTTAAAACCATCCCTCACATCAGGAAGTGCTCGACTTACAATTACAGACATCGAATAATCGATGTATGCTTTTTGCATGATATCTGTAATATTTTCTTTCATATGGAAAACAATTTAACTGTATTTTATTAAGCGTCTAAAAAACTGACATTTAGCGCATTATCTTCTATAAACATTCTACGAGGTGCAACTTCCTCTCCCATTAAAGTTGTAAAGATTTCGTCGGCCATTACAGCATCTTCAATTTCTACTTTTACTAAAGTTCTAGAGTTAGGATCCATTGTGGTTTCAAATAACTGCTTAGGATTCATTTCGCCAAGACCTTTATACCTCTGTATTTGAAGTCCTTTTTTTCCTAACAATCGGAGTTGCTGGAGATAATGATTTACTCCAGTGATCTCAATGGGTGGGCTTTCAGGATTCTTTGAATCAATTAACTTATAGGGGTGGATATCATCTTCATTGGGTAGGAAAAATGAAACATCAAGTCCAAGATTATCTACCTTTTGTAATAACTTCTCCAATTCATTTGATTCAAAAACTTCATATATATCAAATCTTTGGGTAAAGGTTACTCCATTTCTTTGAATTTCACGCTGTAAAGTATTCGTGCCGCTATCTTCAAATTCTAAACTTTGTGACTCCATGAAACCAACTTTTGCATCAAGATCAGCCAAAAACCTAAGTTCTTCATCATTTCCAGTTCTAATTCGAGCAATATAGCGAGGTAGAACTTTTAATGCCTTATCATAATGAGTAAATATTCTATTTAAGTTACACCCATAACGACTCAAGTTTCGTCCGATTTGCTCTATTTTCAAAAGATGTTCATTTATTTCTTCTAAAATATCAGCCGGAAAAATATAATTGTCTGACACCCTGATTAATTGCATGTCCTCTATTCCAAGTTTAATAAGAATTTGACTCATCTCAAAATCATCTTGGATATATTGTTCTGTTTTCCTTCTTTTAATTTTATAAAGGGGAGGTTTAGCTACATAAACATATCCATTCTCAATAAGTCCTTTCATTTGCCTGAAAATGAAGGTTAACAACAATGTTCTAATGTGAGCTCCATCCACATCTGCGTCGGTCATAATAATAATTTTATGATAACGGGCTTTTGTGGCATCGAAAGCACCTTCACCTTCATGATCGCCAATTCCTGTTCCTACCGCAGTAATAAGGCTTCTTATTTCCGCGTTATTAAGAACCTTATCAAGTCTTGCTTTTTCGACATTCAATAATTTTCCTCTCAAAGGTAAAATCGCTTGTGTCAAACGGTCTCTTCCTTGTTTAGCAGAACCACCTGCAGAATCTCCTTCAACAATATAAATTTCGCTGAGCGATGGATCTTTTTCAGAACAATCTGCCAGCTTTCCAGGTAACCCGCCTCCAGATAGAGCGCCTTTTCGAACCGTTTCTCTTGCCTTACGTGCGGCATCTCTTGCCCTCGCAGCATGTATCACTTTCTGGACGATCATTTTTGCATCATCTGGAGTTACTTCAAAGAAATGTTTTAGTTTTTCACCTACAATTTTTTGGACAATTCCATCGACTTCCCTGTTTGACAATTTTGTCTTTGTCTGTCCTTCAAACCGTGGTTCAGGTACCTTTACAGATATTACTGCCGTAAGTCCTTCCCGGACATCGTCACCAGTCAGTGAGAGATCTTTTTCTTTAAGTAAATCGTTTTGTCTAGCATAACCGTTAATTACTCGTGTCAAAGCGGTGCGAAAACCAGATAAATGAGTTCCACCTTCAACATTATGAATTGAATTTGCATAGGCATAAAGTTGGTCATTAAATGAATCATTATAAATCATTGCAACCTCGACCATGATTGTTCCATCGCCAGACTCAGGAGGTGCTTCACCAGAAAAAGCAATGGGAGCCTGAATAAGGCAAGTTTTGTTTTTATTTAAATATTCAACATATTCTGAAATTCCATTTTCAAAAATGAAATCTTCTTTTTTAGAGTTTACTTCTTCCTCAAGCTTTATACGGACACCTGGGTTAAGAAATGCCAATTCTCTTAATCTTTTTGCCAGTAATTCAAATTTGAATTCCCTAGATTCTTCAAATATTTGTTCGTCTGGCATAAAAGTAATTTTAGTACCAGTAGTGGATGCATCTCCTACTACTTTAAGCTCTTGGGTTGTTTTCCCCCGAGAAAACTTCATTTGATGAATCTTACCGTCTCTCCTAACCTCGGCAATGAAGGACTCTGACACAGCATTTACGCACTTCGCACCAACGCCATGAAGACCACCTGACACCTGATAAGCACCTTTTCCAAATTTTCCTCCTGCATGAAGATTGGTCAGCACTAACTCTAGTGCAGGCATGTTGTGCTTAGGGTGAATATCAACCGGGATACCTCTTCCATTATCCTGAATTGTGCAAGATCCATCTCCGTGTAATGATACCGACACCTCAGTACAATGACCGGCTAGTGCTTCGTCTATCGAGTTGTCAACAATTTCAAAAACACAGTGATGTAAACCTCTTTCATTTGTATCCCCAATATACATGTCGGGGCGCTTTCTTACCCCTTCCAACCCCTCTAATTTTTGGATTTGAGAGGAATCATAATTTTCGGGTTCATTTTTTGTTTGTTCTGTCATGGTAAAATCTTCTTTTAAAAGGATTCTTTATTAGCTTAGGTTATGACTTGCTCGCATACTTAGGGAAACAATCAGCCTTTGTGGCAGTAGTAAGATCATAGTTAATTTTGTTTTCCTTACACAACTTGGTCAAGATGGTAATTTTGTAAGTATTCTAATTTTCTCTTACCATGAGATTTTCTTTAAATTCAGAAGGTGCTCTTTCTTATATTTTCCTATGTCACTAATATTGATTGATTTACATATAAATAATATTTTCTTTTATAACACATTTTAATCCGACTTAAGAAAAGTATCTCCATCTTGCCTCAAGTTTGATAAATTTTATTGATCTGTGAAATGAAGATTTTGATAAATTGCTTTCTATAATGTACCAAGAAGTGCATTTTAAATATTTTGAAAATCAACTTTTTTAGAGCCTAATCTATAAGTTTATATTATGTCCTAAAGTCTTATGGAAACAGATTCCAGTAAAAACCAACCAGTAAAATAGTACCAATGAAATAAATGAGCATTGGCCATATTCCGAATTTTGCAAAGTCTTTGAATCTGTATCCACCAACCGTATAAACAAAAGTGTTTGTTTGATAACCTATGGGCGTAATAAAACTAGCAGAAGCGGCAATACAACTTGTTAAAACAAAGGCTCTAGCCACTTCGGTGGAAACTCCAAATTGAAATGCAACTCCGAGAGCAACCGGAGTCATGATTGCGATCGTAGCATTATTTGAAAGTAATTCTGTCAAAACAGCGGTAAAGAGATAAATCGCCACTAAAGCTCCAATAATTTGCCAATCTTCACTAAGACCCTGAGTACACACTTTTCTTATTAAATCAGCCATTAAGGCAGAAGCTCCACTCTTCTCCATTACAATTCCAAGAGCAAGCATGGCATAGATCAGCAAAAGTAAATTCCACTCTACTGCCTTAAAAGCCTCCTTGAGATTTATACAATTGCCTATCATTAAACAGCCGGCACCTAGCAAGGCAGCCAAGTAAAGGGGGATCATAGACAAGGAAGCAGATACAATAATAGCCGCCAAAACTGTAATAGAGAAGATTGTCTTTGTAGTTTTCTTATCAATGTTAATAGGCGGTTTGTCTAACAAGACCGCTTCGCCAGATTCTCTGAGTTCTTCAACCCCAGAGTCTGTTCCGAGCAATAATAGTGTATCACCCACCCTTAATTTAAGGGCATTTAAACTAAGGTGAAGGTTTTTTCCTTTTCGGTGTAATGCAACTACTGATAAGTTGAAACGACCGCGAAAGTTTGCCTCTAATAGTGAACATGACAACAAACTCGACGAAGGTTTAATCATAGCCTCAACCATAATTGCCTCAGAGGTATTGATTGGTTCCATACCGAAGAATGATTGATCAAAGAATTTGAATCCTTCAACTTCCCGAACTTCGATTAATCCCTGGGGCTTGCAAGACAGAATAAGCCTATCTCCTGAATGAAGTACTGTTTCATCTATCGGAGTTGTAAGGCTTTTTCCTCCCCTAACAGTATCTATTAAACGGACTCCCTCGATCATCGAAATCGGTGAGTTTTTAATTGTTTTGCCTATCAGTGGAGAGTCATGGATCAAAATTGCTTCTGTTAAAAACTCTTTTCTTTCTATTTCTGAAAGAATTTTGCTTAATGCCTCGCGTTCGGGTAGCAACCTCCTTCCAAAAACAATCAAAAATGCAAGACCGAATAACATCAATGGAAGCCCAATTTTCGAAAGCTCGAACATATTCATAGGGCTCATATCCGGATAATGACGGGAGTTAGCCATAAAACCGCTTGCTAGGATATTTGTACTTGTTCCAATAAGAGTACAGCATCCCCCAAAAATCGATGCATAAGATAAAGGAATTAACAATTTTGAAGAAGGCACCCCAAGAGAACCGGAAAGACCAATCGCTACGGGTAAAAGAATAACAACGACCGGAGTGTTATTGATAAAAGCAGAAAAGAAAGCTACGGAGAAAAGGAGAATGAGCAGAAAAGGCCGGTAACCCAGACGGGTAAGTTGCTGTAAATTAGTCGTGAGTCTTTCAATGACACCTTGCCTACTGAGTGCCCCGCTGACCATGAACATAGCAATAATAGCCAAAGGTGCTTCACTTGAAAAAACCATAATCAATTCCTGACTCGTGGGCCAATTTTCAAAACCAAATGAGGTAAGCAGCAAAATTATCCCATACAAACACACGGCTGTTACCTCTATCCTAACTTTTTCCATGGCAAACGAGGTAACCGCACAAAGCAAAAGTAAAATAGCGAATATTATTTCGATTTGAAAATAAGTTTCCACGGCGATCACCTTAAGGATTAGTGATTAAGTTTGCGAAAATAATAATTTTTTAAATCATTAGTAACAGTCTTCGTGCTGTCGAACTTTTCCTGATTCATAAAATGACCTATCAGTTTTTACATCGTCCACGCCGTTTGCGGTCTAATCCAATTATAAGATCCTTAGTTGAAGAAAATTACCTCAAGACATCGGATTTTGTTTTGCCCGTTTTTATTAGCGAGGAAGAGAAACCTTCGGAGGTGCTAAGTATGCCAGGCGTCTTTCGCTGGCCAATCTCTAATCTTTGCGAACAAATAAAGGATTGGCATCAAAAAGGTTTAAAAGCTTTTGCTCTATTTCCTAAAATATCTCCTGAATTGAAGAACGAAGGGGGAAACGAAATTCTGAACCCCAACAGCTTGGTTTGTCGTGCTGCCGCTGCCATTAAACAACTTAATTTGGATGTTGTGCTCATTGCAGACCTAGCACTTGACCCCTACACCACTCACGGACAAGACGGCATCGTTGATTCAAAAGGGGAAGTTGATAATGATTCAACAGTGGAAATTCTTGCAAAGGCCTCTATTGTTTATGCTAATGCTGGTATTGATTGGGTTGCCCCATCAGACATGATGGATGGTCGCATCAAAATAATTCGAGAAGCACTGGAAAGAAATTCTTTCCATAATACCGGTATAATTTCTTACTCTGCAAAGTTTTCTTCTTCTTATTATGGCCCCTTTAGGTCAGCTATTGGTTCATCCATGGATTCAGTTATTATTGATAAAAGTACCTACCAACTAAATCCTGCCAATTTGCTTGAGGCACAGAGAGAGTTGGCTCTAGATGCCGAAGAGGGAGCTGACATATTGATGGTCAAACCGGCAGAGCCTTTTCTTGATGTAATCAAGCAAGCTAGATCTCAATCAAATTTACCTATCGCTGCGTACCAAGTCTCCGGGGAATACTCGAGAATTATGGCCGCAAATCAATTGGGTTGGCTTGACTGGAAAAGTTGTGCCTTGGAATCACTTGTTGGAATAAAGCGGGCAGGGGCCAACATCATATTCAGTTATTTTGCTGATCGGCTAGCCAAGGACCTGTAAAGGATAAACTATCTTTTAAATTTTAGGGCTTTTTTTCGTCATCAGGTGCACCCCCCTCGTAAGGAGTAGCCTCTTTCTCTCTGTTTTCGTCCTCATCCCATTTCAAATCTTCATCGGGTAGAAGCTTTTCCTCTTTGTCAGATACTTCCACAAGGTGAGTATCGAGATCAGAATAATCCTCCTCACCTTTCTTGTCTGCATCTTTTTCATCATCGAGATCAGAATCAATTTCAAATCCATCAGGAACAAATTCTAAAATAGAAACTAGTTCGTCGCTAAAGTGACTTCGACGCCCTTCTAAAAAGTCATTGTTTTGTTTTTCAGAAAGAACTTCTTCCATTTCTTCAATAGTATATGGTTCAGCGAATTCAATAAGATCATTTAGCATGGCAACACGAACTTGGGTCACATGGTTCATAAAGTCTGCATAAGGGCCTTTTTCTTCATCTAAAACATCAGGCAAAGCAAACAACATGTCTTCAGCTTTTAATAAAGAGTCTCTAACTCTTTCCAATTTAACTTTCTTACCAGGAACTTCTTCTGAAATTTCAAAAGTAAAAAAAGCTTCATCAACCATTTGAGATTGTAAACCAAATTCAGTCATAGAATCTAAAAGTTCATTCATATGGATGAATTGCTTTGGATCAATGATTCCAAGGTTTTCAATGTCCCAATTTTCCTCATCGCTTATAGAATCTACCCACCATTTGTTGTCTTCATCACAACGAACTATACACCAATCAAGGCTCGGACTTGTTTTTTTCATTCGATTGCCTTAAGAGGAGTTCAAATTATATGTCAACCAATACTGACTTTTTTTTTAATTCTTTTGAAATTTTTTAAAGCAATTTCTTGCTTAATTTACTCAAATTTCTTCTGATTTATCATCATGATCTATAAAAACTTACTAAGGCCAATTCTATTTTCGTTTGAAGCTGAACGGGCTCACGAAATTGGCAGTGCTTCCCTTAGGGTTTTAAGTAAGTTTCCTCCAATTCTTACTTTACTAAGAAATTTGACTCAAGGTACACAAAAACCCGTTGAGGCTTTTGGTCTGCAGTTTCCCAATGCCATAGGACAAGCGGCTGGACTTGATAAAGATGGAATGTTTCCAAATGCATCAGAGGCCTTGGGTTTTGGCCACATCGAAGTTGGAACCGTTACTCCTTTGCCTCAGCCAGGAAACGAAAAACCTAGGCTTTTTCGACTTCCGAATGATTCAGCTTTGATAAATCGGATGGGGTTTAACAACTTTGGTGCGGAAGCTCTTCATCATAAAATTTCTAAATCCTTTCCAAAAAGCAATCGGCATGTTCCACTCGGGATAAACTTAGGAAAAGGCAAACATACTGCCATTGACGATGCTCTTGTTGACTATTGCAAAGGATTTGATGTCCTTGCCGCTGACGCAGACTACATTACCATCAACATTAGCTCTCCTAACACCCCAAATTTGAGAAAGCTTCAAGAATCTGAATACCTTGAACCATTGTTGGCTGGAATAAAGAATCATAGATCAGAATGGTCTAAATTTAATAATTTACCCTCACCACCATGTTTACTAAAAATTTCTCCTGATGAATCCTACAAGTCCCTTGAGACAATTGTCGCTAAAGCGGTTGAAAATAGTTTTGATGGACTAATTGCATGTAACACCTCAATCACTCCACCAGCATCAATGTTATCTCAGTCTCTTCCACAAGGGGGGATTAGTGGGAAGCCAATAGAAAAAAAGTCAAACGATATGATTAAATTCATTAGCAAACTTACTGACAATAAATTTCCCGTAATCGGTTCTGGAGGAATATACGATTACGATAGTGCCCAAAGAAAGCTCGATGCTGGTGCCGTTCTTTTACAAATTTATACCTCTTTTATTTACGAAGGCCCAACTTGGCCATCTCGCCTTGCAAAGCGAATGCCTCTTGCAAAAGGTTGGTAATAAAAAGTAACTTTAAACATCTGGGGCTTTTTTAGTGAAAACATTCTTTTTAATTACCTTTAGTGCTATAGCAGCAACTTTTAGCTTATCATACTTCATTATGTTTGAAGGCAATCCAATGCAGCTTAAGAATTGGTGGCAAGAATTGACCAGAGATAGTGTAAGTCTCCCTTTTGCTCCTTATAAAACGAGAATTATTACAAAACCCTCCATTATTACAAAAGATGCTAACCAGGTAATATTAGAGGACCAGCACCTTTTTTGGAAAGGGTCTGGTGCAGCATTCAAACCAATACTTCAAGAAGATGGTACAGTTAAGAGATTTGTTGTTACATCAAAAGGCCAAAATTATTCTGACTTGGTTTATGCCAAAGTAAGTGGAGCAGGTGCCGATCTTTTTAAACTTGGCAAACCAATCATATCCAAAGGCAGCATCGTTTCTCTTCCCTTGAAGAAAACATCCTTCTGGCATACGGAGCCTGTTGTATACGCTGAAGGCGATAAATACCCGTTTAGCGGAGTTGTGATAAATAAATTCCCAAGTGGGCAAATTATTGAACAAGCCCCTTATTTATCCGGAATGTTACACGGATCCCTCAAGAAATGGAATGAATATGGGATACCGATGTGCTCAGAAGATTACCTTAAAGGTAAAAAACAAGGAACACACATTTATTGGTTTGACCAAGCAAACGATCCAGATGATTACCGACCGACAAAAACAAAAAACGGTGAAATTATTCCTAACCTCTGGATCAAAACCCGGGAAGAAGCAAAAGATAAATTCAAAGAGAATTTTGGCAGCCATGAAGCGAACGAATGGATTATATTTAAGTACCGAAGTCTAGGCGGGGATTTTCCTGTTAGGTTACTAGAACATTGGCAGGACAATGTACGCCATGGTCTGTTTGAAGGATTTGATAAATTCGGAAACAAAACATTTAAAGACGAATATAAAAGGGGCCTTCGTATAAAACATAGAATTTTTGATAAAACAAAAGGCTAGTGGTGCTCAAGGGGGGACTCGAACCCCCACGCCTTACGGCACTAGATCCTTAGTCTAGCGCGTCTACCAATTCCGCCACCTGAGCAATTTACCAAGCATTAAAGAAACTATTAGATAATGCAAGATTGGAGTTAGGCAGATCTTTAGAATGAAATAATGATTTAAAGTTTAGAGACTTGGATAACTCGGTTTTGATCATTGTTAACCATTATATTAATCGATAAATGAACAGCTTCCCGAATAAGTTGTATTGGGCGGACCCACTCCATCATTAAAAGAAACGGAGGATGTAAGAGAGGTAATACCTCCTCGTCGAAAAAATCGTAGCTAAAAGTATTTCTGTAGAAATCAGAATGTATAACAGAACGACTTCCCTGCTTGAAATTAACAAGGCCATAACTAGAACTACAAAGATCAAACACATTAAAAAAATTTCCAAAAGCGTTACATAAAGATGTTTTTCCAGCACCCATATTTCCATTTAAGAAAATGATAAGTTTTTCATTTTCCGAATACTTACTAAAGATATCCCTTACAATAATTGAGTAATCGTCCGTATAATTTATGAATGTAGAACTGTTCATTGCATTGTAATTGTACACAGCATAAAAAAATTAAATAGTACATGAACAATAATGCACAAGATTACAGATTTTGTGATTTGAAAAATAGTTCCAAGAAGAATACCTAAAGCTAACAGGGTGGGGAAGGATAATATATTTAAATGAATTATTGAAAAATATAATGAAGTAGAAAAAATTGACCAAAGAGACCCAATTCGCTTATACAATTCCTCAAGAAGTACCTTTCTGAAATATAATTCTTCGATTACTGGTGAGAATACTAAAATTGAAAAAACTTGAGAATAAGAAATATGGTCTTTTTCAATAATAGAAGTTACAATTTTCTGTTGAGAAAAGTCATTCAAGAGATAAAAGCTCAAAGCATTTATTAATATTATTACTGGTATAAATAATAGAATTAAAAATAAAATATTGTATACTCTATTTATTTTAATTTCAAATTTAAACTTTGTCTTTAAGATAAAGTAAAAAAATAAACAAAATAATAAAGGTCTAAGCTGTGGAACTATAAATAATAAGCCACCTAAATATTTTCCATAACTTATCCAAGCAAACTCATTATTCCTCATTTTACTTACTTTATAAAATGAACTTGAAAATAGAATTAATTAATGAAATTAATCAATCAGGATGGAATCTTCACACCAAGCAATTTTTCCACTGCTAACCGTTAGAATTGCTTTCCCAATAAATTTATGCCCCCCCAGGGGAGAGTTGCTTGAAAGGCTCATTCCGGTATCTGTATTGTAAGTCCATTTTTTTTCAGGGTTGATTACAACAAAATCTGCAATGTTTCCTTCTTTGAATGATGGCGGGGGTAATCCAAGAATTTGATGAGGGTTAGTCGACATTTTTTCGGCTATTTTAGGAAATGGATCATTTTCCCCAAGTGCCTCTACTACAGTCATTAATGCCGTTTCTAGTCCAATGGCACCACTAGGTGCTAAATCAAATTCGACTTGCTTCAAATGTTCCGCATATGGTTCGTGGCTAGAGTTGCAGGAATCAATCGTCCCATCTTTTAGTCCTCCAATTAAAGCCAATCGGTCGATTTCTTCTCTCAATGGTGGGGTTGTTTTTGCTTGTGTCTTATACTCACTGATTGCCTCTTCAGTTAAAAGTAAGTGGTGTGCTGATACATCCGTAGAAATCTTTACACCTAACCTTTTTGCTTCTTTTACTAAGTTCACTGATCCAAAAGATGAAATTGAGCTTATGTGAATTGGCACCTTTAAATGACGAGATAGGGTTATAGCTCGTTGCACAGCCAACTCTTCAGCCATTCGGGGGTTGCCGGTAAGTCCCATTTTTAGACTCAAAGAACTTTCATGAGCCTGACCATCTTCACTCAAAGAAGGATCTTGTGGATACTCTATGATTTTCAGCCCAAACATCTTTGCGTATTTCAAAGCATTTGTAAAAATTTGGTTATCTCTAACGGAGTGGGGACAATCAGTTACTGCAACCACACCTGCCTCCTTAAGTGATCCTAGAGGTGCCAGTGCTTTTCCATTCGAGCCAATTGTTAGACAGCCGGTTAAATGAACTTTTATTTTGGAGGCTTGTTTGATTCGGTCCTGAATATAACGAATTGTACCCGGGTTATCTGAGTGGGGGGTAGTATTTGGCATTGCCAAAATAGAAGAAAATCCGCCTTTTGCGGCCGCTTGTGTAAGCGATTGAACGGTTTCACTTTGTGTATCGCCTGGAACCCGATTGTGTACTCTTAAATCCAGTAAGCCGGGTAATATAATATGTTCTTTTATATTAAAAGTTTGTTCTGCCGGTTTTCCAGCTGGAATGGATGAATAAATAATGCCCTCTCTTACAAACAAGTCTTTTACTCGATCAATTCCCGAACAAGGATCCACCAACCTTCCACCAATTAAGTCGAAGTTACAAAGAGCTTTTCCCTTCATCTTCGAATTTCCCCACAGTTAATGCATAACTGTAAAATTGCCATTCGTACCGCAATACCGTTACTTACCTGCTCTAATATTACAGCCCGATTTGAGTCTGCTAATTCAGATTCGATTTCAACGCCCCTGTTCAAGGGGCCTGGATGAAGTATGATCGCATTGTTTTTCATTTGATTAAATGTACTGCGCCCCAAGCCGAAAACATTTGCATACTCTGATAATGAGGGAAAGTGTGAGGCTTGTTGCCTTTCATGTTGAATTCTTAATAGCATCACAGCATCTGCGCCTTGAAGAGCTTCATTTGGGTCATGTGTTACTCTTGCCCCAAGTTTCTCGAATTCCTTGGGAACTAAGGTTGACGGACCTGCAAGTGTAACTTCTGCACCTAATTTAAGAAGTCCCCATAAATTAGACCTAGCAACTCTACTAAAAAGAATATCACCCAAAATAGTAATTTTTTTACCATTAAGGTTTCCTAACTTTTCACGCATAGTGTAAATATCTAGTAATGCCTGACTTGGGTGCTCGTGGGCTCCATCACCTGCATTAATAATGGGGACATTGACTATTTTAGATAGAAAAAGAGGTGAGCCTGGCGACGAATGCCTGAGTACTATAGCATCCGCACCCAATGCCTGTACATTCATCGCAGTATCTTTTAACGTTTCTCCCTTTGTTAAACTACTTGCTTCTCCAGCAATTGAAATTACATCAGCGCCCAGAGATTTTGCCGCTATTTCAAAAGCCACCCGAGTTCGCGTACTCGGCTCCATAAATAAATTGATAATTCGTTTTCCTCGTAGTGATTCCGTAATCGATCCATCAATAGTTTTTTGTGCTTTTATTGATTGTGCTTCATCCAATAAAAATAATATTTCATCCGAGCTTAAGTCTTCAATTCCTAAAAGGGAATTCTTGGACCATTCTTTTATTGCCATAATGTCTCCTGCTTCCACTCATTTGAATCCTGAATATTTTCAGTTTTTGGCATATGTTTGGGTGCAGCTGTAATATTTTGCCTCAAACTTTCTTCACGCTTGATACGCATGGAGGATAATATTTCGCGGATTTTCTGTTTCATCCAAATCGAGGTGGCTGAACGGAACGAATAATCGGCAGGACCATTATTATGCACTCTCCCACTCTCAACAAGGTCACAAGTTTGAGCAAATTCACTTTCATCATTTGGGTCATAAACCGCGTAAGTCTTTCCTCCCATTTGTTTAACAACCGCAAAGACAGGGACATCACTAGGTCCATCTGCTACATAGATGAGCTGTTCGAACGGTATCCTACGCAACTCATGTGGAATGGAAGAATTTACATCTATTGATGAGCTTTTGTTGCAACCTTTATTAATCTCAAAAATAAACCTCGTCTTGATTGTATTGTCTACTGCGAGACCAATTTGAGAAATTTCAGGATCAATAGGCAGAGATAAATCAGTTTGGCTTAAAAAATTTGGTGGAAGTGCGGATTCGATAAATTCAGATGCAAAAATACCTTGAACATGTGAAGCAATCTTACTACCAAGAATCATTTGAGACAAGCCCGTGCTAATCACATAATGCTCAAGTTTGAAATCGTAATCTTTATATTCATTTTCTGTTGGTATTAAGGCTAATTCATCAAAAAATTGTGGTAGACCAGGATAAAATTCAAGTTCATTACCAAGTTCGTAGAGTTTTTGATTTGTCAAACCTCTCATGGGGCCATTCTTAACATAACTTAAGAGATGATTTAAGTAAATGGTTTCAGCAGATACGGAAAGACCACGATTTGCATAAATTTGTGGAAGCTTATTTACTTCTGACCAAAATATTTTTTCGTTTACCCCAAATTGGTTAAAAAGAGGGGTTTGCATGTACCCAGGGATCAAAGTCTTATCAAAATCCCAAACACAGGCCAATGTATTTTGACTGTGTATTTGGCCCTTTTTAGCAGCTTTACTCAATTTAATCGTTTTCCTCCATGGGATACACTATAAATGAATTTAAATGGAAGTGCTACCAAATATAGATCCTTTTAGGGAACGTTACAATGAAGTTGAATTACAGCTGTCTGAACCTGATGTTTTTAAAGATGCCTTCCGAGCAAGTTCGCTAAATCGCGAGCTCACTAGGTTAAGAAAAATCATCGAGCTTCATGATTCTAGTGCTAACTGTAAGCAAGAAATTGAATCAACAAAAGAGTTAATAGATGATCCAGAATTGGGTTCTTCAGCACTCGAAGAGATTGATCTTCTAAACAAAAAGTTGGAGGAATTGGAGAGTAATTTGATATTGGCAATGCTTCCAGAAGAAGCTGATACAGGAAAGAATACAATCGTTGAGATTCGTGCTGGTGCTGGTGGTGATGAGGCATCTTTATTTGCAGCCGATCTGTTTAGAATGTACTGTAGGTATGGTGAGAATAAAACTTGGGGCTTTGAATGTCTTAGCCAAAGTACTTCTGAAAGTGGAGGCTTTAAAGAAGTGGTCTTTATTTTCAAGGGAGAAGATGCATGGTCACGAATGCGTTTTGAGAGTGGCGTTCATCGCGTGCAACGGATTCCTGTTACAGAAGCGGGCGGTAGAATTCACACTTCTACTGCTACAGTTGCTGTACTACCCGAAGCACAAGAAGTTGAAATTTCCATTGATGCACAGGATTTGGAAATAAGCGTTTGCAGGGCTTCTGGTCCGGGCGGGCAAGGAGTTAATACCACTGACTCTGCTGTACAACTCTTTCACAAACCAAGTGGTATTTCTGTGTATTGTGCAGACGAACGATCTCAGCTTAAAAATAAAAATAAAGCTATGACTGTTCTTCGCTCTCGGCTATTAAAAGCCAAACAGGCTGAGGAAAATGCTAAATATGCAAATGATCGAAAAGCTCAAGTAGGCTCCGGAGACCGCAGTGAACGTATTAGGACCTATAATTTCCCTCAAAGCAGATTGACCGACCACAGAATCAACTACAGTTCTCATGCATTAAATGATTCTATGATGGGAGATTTAGACCACTTGATCGATGCACTGACTGCCCATGACCAAACAGTGAAACTGGAGTCTCTCTTAAAAAATGGATGCAAGTGAGCACTTAACTATTGAAGATGTTCTTTGCAAATCTTCAGATTACCTAGCTCGTCACCAAGTAACTAATTTTAAAACAGATGCAGAGTGGTTAATCGCGCACTCACTTGGTTGGCAAAGGATGCAACTTTATTTGAAATTTAATGAGGTACTTTCTGCTAATTCATTAAATTCTATAAAAAAATTAATTATGCGAAGGGGTAAACGGGAGCCATTACAGCATATTTTAGGTTCGGTACAATTTGCGGGGCTAACATTAAAATGTGACTCAAGGGCTCTTGTACCCCGACATGAAACTGAATTTTTAGTAGATGAACTTTTCAAACGTCTTGGACCTGATTTTGTTGGCAATATCGCGGATCTAGGAAGCGGTAGTGGAGCTATTATTTTAGGCCTTTGTTCGCTTATGCCTAAGGCTCATGGGATTGGGTTGGAAAAATCAGAAGCCGCGCTGTCACTCGCAAGGGAAAACCTAGGTTTATGCAATTTAAGTCAACAGGTCTCATTTAAACAACACGATTGGCAAACTAACTCGAAACCCCAAGAAACTTTTGACATTATTGTTAGTAACCCCCCCTACCTATCTAAAGAAGATTGGGACAAAACTCAGCCTGAAGTTAAAAGCTACGATCCCAAAGAGGCATTAATTGCGGAAAAACAGGGCTTTGGTGATATCGAAAAGATAATTGAATATTCTCACAAAAGATTAAATGACCAAGGTTTTTTAGCTTTAGAATTTGGTATGAATCAGGCTGATACTGTCACTAGTCTCCTTAAGGATTTATTTAAAGTAGAAATTTTATCAGACCAATTTTTAGTGCGCAGGTTTGCAATTGCCCATAAAATTTAAGTCAATTTACACTAAATATTTTTAGAAGTTGAGCTTTGAGATTGGGTAACTTGGGCTACAGAAATATAATTTACCCAATCTTTTAAGATTCTGAGTCCTTCATGTAAGCGGATGTCGAGATTCTTAGGAATTTCAAATTTTTCTGTGTCAGGAGAGGTGGCGTTTTCATCGGCCATTATTCCTCGAACTAACAATGATTTTTCCTTTTGGTCTTTAACAACTTGAAGTTCGAGTTCTTTGGAAGGAAAAGAAAGTTTAGACAAGGACTTATATTCCTTATTAAGAATATCTGTCTTATTAAGATCAAATAAATTTGTTTCTAATCTGTTAACTAAATTTAAAGACACACTTTTCTGATCTCTCTTTTTTCGGAACCAGCCAATATTTTTCTCCAAGTAGACGAACTCTTTTGTTGATAATTGTCTCTCCTTACTTAAAGAAAGAAGAGCTTTTACGGTTTGGTCAGAGTATTTAAACTCTCCTTGCGGTCGCCTAAAATTAACTTCTGGAATTTTATCCCAAGCAAGTGCGTTGTCCAAGTCTGACTCCCCGATGGGTAAGTATTTGTTAATTGAATGAAGAGAAATATCACTTGAAACACCCGTCAATTGAGTACTCTCCCCCGAGGGTAAGTAATATTTTTGGATAGTTATTTTTGCAGCACTTTTTTTCCCTTGCTGAGCGGAAAAAGCAAAGGGCATATTCATGGGTAACAAAGATTGGACTGTTCCTTTACCGTGAGTCGATTGATCGCCTACAATTAAAGCTCTTCGATGATTCTTTAAAGCTCCAGCAACTATCTCAGAAGCTGATGCACTGTACCGAGAAACCAAAACAATCATCGGCCCGTCCCAAATTAATTTGGGATTAAAATCAAATTTTTTCCTTATTTTACCATCAGAACTCTTTACCTGTACAACAGGACCTCGAGAAATAAAAAGTCCAGCAAGGTTTACTGCTTCGCTTAAATACCCACCTCCATTTCTACGTAAATCTAAGACGAGCCCTTGCATTTCATCTTCTTTCAATAAATTGATTAGTTCTTCAACATCATCAGTTGCCTTATGACCATCTCCGCTTGATCCATAAAAAGAAGGAAGTTCCACAACTCCCAATGTAAGATCATCTCCTTTATTGTTTATTTTATGAATAGATGCACTTGCTAAGTTTGCTGTAAGTTTAATTTTATCTCTTATTATTTTAACAGTCTTGGTAGTCGTTGGACTCTCGATGGGACGGACCTTCAATGAAACTAATGTATCCTTAGGACCTTTTATGAGTTCAACGATTTTAGATAAACGCATATCAACAACATCAACAAATTCTCCTTCTGCTTGGGCAACTTTCAGGATGATATCTTCTGGCTCAAGTTGTCGGGATGCTTCTGCAGGCCCGCCAGGAAGTAACTCTTTTATAGTACAGTAGCCGTCTGCGTCTGTTAAAACAGCACCTATCCCCACAAATTCGTTATGCATAGCCTGATCAAACTTTTCTTTTTCTTTTATATTGAGGAAAGAGGTGTGTGGATCAAACATCTGTGTGAGTGTAGTAAGGTAGAGTTCCTGAACGTCAGTGGCCTCAAATTCCAAAATGTTTTTGACCCACCTCTTATACTTTTTCTGGAGGTTTCCTAAAATTTTATCTTCCCTTTTGGTGAGTAATTCCAAAGTGGTATTAAAACTCTCATTATCGTCAATTTGTGAGAAAATTTCATTAATGTATTCATGAGTAAGCAGTCCTTCCCAAATACCATTCAATTGATGAGAACTTGAAGTCCAAGAAAGATCACTACGATCAAGAGTAAAAGTCTCATTACTTTCAAGGTCAGGAGCTTCACTCAAACTCGCAATTACAGAATTTAGCCTGCTAACTGCTAACTTTCGGTATTCTTCATACATTTCAAAGGCTGGAAAAAGATTTCCTTGTTTTAAGTAAGTTAAGATGGTGGGCTGATATCTTTTCTTAAATCTTATTAAATCTTGTTCTGTAAAAAAAAGCTTTTGTTTATCTAGGTTGGTTACAAATCTTTCTAAAAACAAAGCCGTGTCCAATTCGCTAATTGATAATTTTTTGAAATGAGCTTTTTCAAGTGCACCCAGTAACCATTTTGTTTCATCAGACATTAAGGCACTCGGAACTAGTGGTTCATAAATCCCTTCTTGGTTATCTTGCTCAAGATTACCTGACTGCAAGGATTCTTGTGCAAGGCCTTGTGTAAGTGATACCAATCCAATGAACGAAAGAAATATGTATAACAAAGGTGGATTGAGGCGACTCATAGAAGGTTGGTTTATTATTTACCTAACAGCTTTTTAGCTTTTTCCAAAGTTTCTTTTTCTGAATCAGTCAAGGAACCAAATCCCTTTTCATTTATTTTATCTAATATTCGATCCGTTTCTTCCTTAATGGAGGGACTCTCACCAAAATTGACTCGAAACTTTTTTGTCTTCTTAAATATTTGATGATTATGTCCTGATTGTGATGACCCTAATCCTGATCTTTTAAATGTGAAACGAAATGGAAAAACCAACTTTCCCTGTACGATGAAATAGGTAACAGCACCACAAGCCATACCTCCAAGATGAGCAGAATGAGCAATCATTCCGTCACCGAAAATTTCTGAATTAACAAAACCATAGATTTCTAAACCGAAAGTTCCTAATAAAACCCATTTGGGTTTTAACCTTACAGGTAAAATGAAAAAAAGTAACAGAGTGATTGGACGGTTTGGTTGTAACAAACAAAAAGTGCAAAGACATGCTAAAACAATAGCAGATGAACCGACCAAATATTGGTACCCAGAACTATTGAAAGAAACCCATGCAATCGCACCAATAAGAACGGAAGAAAGAACTAAATATTTAAATTTCCTATTACCTATGAATTCCTCTACAGGCCTTCCAATAAAGTGAATACCCAATAAATTTAAAATCAAATGCAAGGGACCGTCATGAACTGATGCATGGGTTATAAATGTCCATAAGTAGCCCTTGCTTAAATTAGTGTAACCAAACCCTATTAAATCATTAATTAATTGAGCTCCAAAGAATAGGCTTAATACAGCTTGTAATACGAAACAAGAAATGAGATAAATGATAAGTTGGTCACAAAAAGATCGTTTAAATAACTCACGGGGAGACTGCATGTAGGTTCTATCGTAGAGCATATAATGACTATCTAAACTTAAATTTTGTATAAGCCAAGGACGAACAACGGCCATGAAAACTAAAGTTACAAGTGAGTTTTTATTAGTTATAATGTTAATTTATGCTGTTTTACTGATACTAATAAAACATCATGGTATAACATATATATTGATCTTAAATACAATAACTTTTATTATTTGGTCAAAATGCTTGAATAAAGAAAATACTCATTTAAGAAAGAAGAGTATAATATTTGGATTTATAATTATTGTTCTTAATTTTACTTTTATTAATATTAGAAATAAAGAAATTATTGATTATAATCAAAGTAATTTTAAAAAAGAGTATATATTAAATGTTACATTTGATTACTTTTCTAATAGCAATTACAGATGTGATTTTTTAACAGGTAAAATAAATAAATCAATTCCAAGTAATCATTTACTTAAAGGTAAGAATATTTATATTATAAAAGATTTTAAATATAAAAGAATTAAAAGACTAAAACCAATTTCGATTATTGTAAATATTGATGAATATTATCTGAGTGAAGATGAAATTATGGTTAAAGGATTTAGGGTAATAAATGATATAGATAGTCCTTTTCAAAAACTAAGTTACAAAAATCAGAAAAAATTAAAAAATACGCTTCAAACAAACGCTGGTAGCTTTGGGTGGGCAATGTTAAGTGGATCCAAGGAGTTCTTGAGTTCAGATCTCCTTAAAAAGGCAGGGATTACTGGAACTATGCATTTATTTGCTGTCAGTGGTCTTCATGTAGGGTTCTTTTACCTACTTTTAACTTTATTAACCAAACCTTTTTCAAATTTTCTCATCACCGTTGTAAGCATAAAGCTTATTTGCTGCTTTACATATCTATTTTTTATTAATTTTCCAGAATCTGGAATTCGTGCATTTTTAATGATTACCGTCTATGAAATATCAAAAGTCGCAATAGGTCGCCAAAAGGGTATAACTGTGTTTTGTATCTCTTGTTTGTTAATACTGATATCATTTCCTAGTGTTATATATTCTTTAAGTTGTCAATTATCATTTACAGTTGTACTATTTATATTATTCCTCATTCGAGATTACTCTATACAAAATAAAATACTTAAAAAAATAACTTTATATCCTATTATAACACTAGCTGCAAGTACTGGATCAGCTTTATTGGTTTTTGATTATTTTAATTATTTTTCATATATGTCATTGATTGCAAATTTACTAATTATACCATTTGTATCAATATATTATACTTTGAATATTTTTCATTTTTTTATTCTATTAATATTTAATTGTAATTTTTTTCAAACTTTTCATGAAATGTCTTTTCTTTTGATTTATCAAATTATTGATTATTGCAGTTTCCTAAATACTTTTTTTCCTAATCAAACCGAAAGTCATTCTGGTATAAACAATGTTTTCCATATTGTACTATTTATTGTTTTATTATTATCTTTTATGTTTAAATTTAATTGGAGAATACGTTTTTTCTTAGTTTCTTCTTATTATGCCTGTTTTGCGTTGTTCATTCTCTTAAGGTCATAGATTTAACAAATTTCAATAATCCCTTTATATTAACTTTGTTGCCCCTTTTTTAATTAAGAATAAACTTATAGTTTAAAAATTATGCACCCTAATGACATCTTGGATTCTTGGCATTGCGGCCAAGGTCACTGGAATACTGTTTCTAGTGGTGATTGGAATGACTGGAGGTGGCAAATGCAAAACCGCTTATCTAAAAAGGGCCAAATGGAAGAATTTATATCCATTAGCGATGATGAATCAGCTGGCCTGAGTATTGCGAAAGATAAACTCATGGTTTCCGTAACGCCCCATTTCTTTAATTTGATTGATCCAGTTGATTTGAACTGTCCAATACGTAAACAAGTTATTCCAAACAAATCTGAGGGTGTTACTGAGTCTTGGGAAGATACCGACCCTGTCGGCGAAGAAAGTTCTATGGTCACACCTGGTTTAGTTCATCGCTACCCTGATAGGGTTCTATTTTTGGTAACTGACCGGTGTGGGTCTTATTGTAGGTATTGTACTCGTAGCAGGCTTGTATCTAATGCTCAAGGGTATGGGTTTCACCCTAACTTTGAAAATTGTTTAGAATATATTAGGTCTAATACTTCAATTCGTGATGTTTTGCTTAGCGGAGGCGACCCGCTTCTTCTTTCAGATCAAAAAATTTCTTATCTTTTATCAGAACTAGCTTCAATTTCTCATGTAGAATTTGTAAGAATTGGTTCTCGTTTACCTATATTTCTACCCCAGCGGATAACACCTTCATTATTAAAATCTTTAAGGTCTCACCCAAATTTATGGATGAGTATTCATGTTAATCACCCGAAAGAGTGTACCAAGGAACTAAAAGATGCCTGCCATCAACTCGCATCAAATGGCATACCTCTCGGTAATCAATCAGTCTTACTTAAGGGGGTAAATGATGATGCAAAAACTATGAAAAGTTTAATTCATAGATTATTAATAATGAAGGTTAAGCCTTATTATTTATATCAATGTGATCTTGTACCTGGTAGTTCGCATCTAAGAACTTCAGTTACTAAAGGCATAGAAATAATTCGGGAACTTCGCGGTTCAACTACGGGCTATGCAATTCCACAATTTGTTATTGATGCACCTGGTGGAGGTGGAAAAATTCCGATCAATCCAAATTATGTTGAAAAATCCGATAATGGATTATGGATTTTAAAAAACTTTGAAGGAAAAACTTTTGAATATCCTTCCGACTAGTGTGTTTTTTAAAGCTTAATCAGTTCGAATTGGCATAACCACACAAAGGAAATCATTTCCTTCTGAGTTATCAGGTTTAACCTTAAAAACTCCCGGACTCATATCATCTCTAAATTCAAAGATTACTTTATCACTTGCTATTGATTTAAGAGGATCCAAAAGAAATTTTGGGTTAAAAGAAACAACAGAGTCAGGCCCACTGTACTCTATACTCATAGATTCACTAGCATCTCCAAGTGTACTTTGACCAAAAATTTCCATTTCATTTGGTTTCACCCGTAAAGTAACTTTCTCATCTGAAACTAATGCCGCTCGATTTACGCATTCAAGCATTAATTCTCTTTCAATAATTGCTTGGTTAAAATCATCCTTTGGAATCACTTGATTAAAGTTTGGATACTTTCCTTCCACCACTTTAGAAACCAAATAAATTGAATCATGAAAACCATTGGTTTCTTTATTTCCCTGAGAAACATCCATTTTTAGTGAAACTTGACGGTCTGTAAAATTTAATTCTATGTTCTTCGCAACTCCTGGTAATCTTTCGAGCTCAGCTACAGTTAATGAAGGCAAGATAAATTCTCCTTTATTTTCTGCCTTCCTTTTTTCTTGTTTACTCGTTACCGCCAATCTCCTTCCATCTGTTGCAACAAGGGAAATATCAGTTTCATTGATCTGAAAAAATACTCCTTTAAGCATGTAACGCTCTTCGTTTACTGACTGAGCATAAGAAACACTTTTCAGCATAGATGTTAACTCATCTTTTGCTAAGGTAAAATTTTTACTGTTTTCAAGTTCAGGAAGAGGGGGGAATTCCTTACTATCCATTCCAATAATATTGAATATTGATCCTCTGGTAGAGATAGTTGCTTTCGGAGTTCCGGTAGAAGTAACATTTACCTCCATGTCTGCAAGTTCTCTAATAATTCTTCCCAGTTCTTTGACCGGTAAAGTAACTGAACCAACCTCTTCAATGGTTGCGACAATTGAACACTTCATACCAAGATCTAGGTTGGTTGTGGATAGTGAAACTGAGTCCTCTTTGGCCTCGATTAATACATTCTGGAGTATAGGCATGGTTTTTCGTGAACCTACCACACTGGAAACTAGTTGAAGACCTGCACTGAAGTGATCTCGATTTATTTTGAACTTCATTGGAATTGTTTTGAAGATTAATGAGGTTTTAAACAATCTTTAATTATTAAAGATAGATTTAAAAGATAAAAACCTATTTATATTATAGTACCTGAATAAGTTTAACAATTACACAAAAATTTATTCATCAAGGCTTTAAGTGATATTTTTATGTGCATAGTTTGACCAATAAGAAAGAAAAAATTCGTTTATGTGGACAAAAATAGATTAATCAACAATTGAAAAACAAGTTATGTGGTTTTTATTTCTTTCTTATTGATTCTAAATAATCCCAAAAACTTTGATGATTTTCTACAACTGATTCATCTGAAGATGGTAGATTACAACGGACCATAAAATCCTGAAAAGAATTTTTTTCCAAAATGAATTGGCAGTGAAGAGCAGGTCCATTCTGTTCAAAGTAAATTCTTAAATCATCAATTCTTATTCTGTGGTAAGTCATACCTTTGCGGCTAAACCTGCTTACATTCTCATTCTTATTTGTTAAGATATCTGTAGAAAGAGAACTTAATTTTTCAACTAAAACAAGTTGTTCGTTTTGTGATAACCCGGACATAGCATCCAGGCTTTGTGTGGAAAAAGTAACTTGTCTCATTGTATTGTTTTGATCTTTCGGAAGAGGCTGAGCAATTTCAACTGTAAAAATGGATTAGGTTGAACGGATTTAATCCTTCTCGAAACTCAGTCTCATGATATACAAGTAAATAAAATTATGCAAAATTCCGAACAAGAACTGGAAGAAGCTAAGACTGTTCTACGAAAAGAAGCCATCGCTATACAGGAAATAGCGAATCGTCTGCATTCTGATGCGTTTTGCAAATCAATTGATATACTTTTTGAAACCCACGGGAAAATTGTTATTACGGGTATTGGGAAATCGGGACATGTGGGTAAAAAAATGGCGGCAATGCTTTGTAGTACAGGCTCACCAACCGCATACCTCCACCCATCTGAAGCAGTGCATGGAGATTTGGGAATTCATCAAGAAGGCGACCCAGTTATTTATTTGTCAAATAGTGGTACAACCCCAGAGTTGATATATTTAGAGCCCGTATTTAGAGCACGAGGAGCAAAAATAATTGGTATTCTTGGTCAAATAAATAGTCCTCTTGCAGACAAAGTGGATGTTTTACTTGATGCATCCGTTTGTGAGGAGGCGGACCCCCTAGGCATTGTACCAACATCAAGCTTTATAGCAGCGTCAGCACTTGGAGATGCATTGGGAGCTGCTCTTATGAAAAGAAGAAATTTTGATAAAAACGAATATGCAAAAACGCATCCGGCTGGGCAACTAGGTAGAAATTTGATTCTTCGTGTTAAAGATGTTTTTCACAAATTAGACAAAGTGGCTTTAATTACAAAAGAGACTCGAATTAAAGAAGTAGTTATTGAAATGTCCAAACACCCTTTAGGGGCTGCATGTGTTTTGGAAAATGAAAAATTAGTCGGTATTGTAACAGATGGCGATTTAAGAAGGGCACTTCAGAATACTGAAGATTTAATTAATAAGAAGGTTGGTAAAATTATGACGGAGCAACCGCAAGCAATCTCTCCAGGTGAAACTCTTGGATATGCCCTAAGTGCTATGGAAAAAAGAAACCCTTCGCCAATATCAATACTTCCTGTGGTCGATCCAATAGACCTAAAATTGTTGGGTCTAATTCGTTTACATGATATTCTTGGAAATTAAATTCTGATGATCAAGAAAAAGCTTTTTCCCCTTACTTTATTTCTTCTTTTGCTAACATGCTTGGCATATCTTGCATTTCAATTAAACCGTACATTTCAAGAGTATAGACACTGGAAGACCCGTGAGTCTGTTTTAGAAAAAGAACTAGAAGTTCTAAAAGAAGAGGCACGTGGACACCAAGAGTTTTTGGATCGATTGCGGAGAAATCCTGATTTTCAGGATGAGGTTGCAAAAAAAGAATTAGGTTATGGAAAACCCGACGAATGGCTGTATCGATTTCCTTCAGAAAACAAAAATTAATTTAATAAGTTGAGTTCAAATTTAATAGACGAAAAGAAAATAAAAGATTCGTTCGCTTTAATCGGACAAGAACAAATCTTTAGGTTTTGGGATGATTTAAATAAAACTGAAAGAAGCATTTTATTAGATCAACTGATAAAAATTGACCCCCTTGAATGCAAGGGTGCTTGGGAAGAAATTAATTTCTCAACCCCTCCTGCCCTCAACCCTCAACCCCCTAATGCAATAAATTCTACTGACCCCTTGGATTCAGCGTTGGTTTCAATGCATGAAAGCGGGGAAGAAATGCTAGCTAAAGGAAAGGTTGCCGCATTTACAGTCGCGGGCGGGCAGGGCACACGCCTTGGATATAATGGACCTAAGGGTACTTTTCCGTGTACTCCCATAAAAAAGTATTCACTGTTTCAACATTTCGCAGAGAGCTTATCTTTTTTTACTAAACGGTTTGGTAAATGCCCTAGGTGGTTTATCATGACGAGCCATGAAAACCATGCTCAAACAAAACAGTATTTTGAAAGAAACCAATTTTTTGGGTTAGATAAAAACAGAATAACTTTTTTTCAACAAGGCATGATGCCCGCATTCAGTATGGATGGAAAAATGTTGCTTCAAGAAAAGAACCAATTGGTTATGAGCCCAAACGGGCACGGTGGAAGTTTGAAGGCTCTTGTCGAATCCGGTTCCATTGCGCTTATGGAGGAAGAAGAGATAGATTGTATCAGTTATTTTCAAGTAGATAATCCGATGGTATATTGTATGGATCCAACTTTTATTGGCCTTCATAAGGCTGGTGGATCAGAGATGTCCTCAAAGGCTGTGAAGAAGTTAAGTCCCAAGGAAAGGGTAGGTACTTTTGTACAAATTGGAGAAACCCTTCAAGTAATGGAGTACAGTGATATCCCTCCCCAAATATCTAGCGAAAAACTAAAGAATGGTAGTTTGCGGTTCGGTCTTGGAAGCATTGCGATACATTTACTTGAGCGTAATTTTGTTAACAGAGTTGCGGGTTCAAAAAAAATCAAAAGACAGGGACTCAAATATCATGGAGCCCACAAAAAAGTTTGCTGTTTAGATAATAAGGGCTCACGAGTTGACCCTCAAAAACCAAATGCTATAAAAGCAGAAACTTTTGTTTTTGATGCCCTGCCGTTGGCACATAATCCTTTACTTATGGAGATAAATCGAAAGGAGGAGTTTGGCCCTATTAAAAATCCGACAGGATCAGATTCTCGTGCTTCATCCGAAAAATTACAAATTTCTCGAAATCAACGATGGTTAAAAGTCCTTGGAGAGGTTGGGAAATTAAACAAGGTCGAAATTTCACCACTTTTTGCACCAACTCTACCTTTTTTTTTAGAACAAACATCTAAATTTCCTATAGACCCAAAAAAGCTTTCAAAAGACTCAGCCCTAATCGAATTACAGAATACTAAATAATTTAATATATAATTACCTTACAATGATAAAAGAAAAATTAGAGACCGCGGTAAAAGACGGAAATCTATTGGCAACAACTGAACAAAATATAAACGAATTTTTGAGTTTAGATCCTTGCCCAGAATGGGTATCCCTTGGATTGGAAGAGCTAATTAATAGCAATAATTGGGAAGAGCTTAATGATCGTTTTCATCAAAATTTGGCTTTTGGTACTGGAGGAATGAGAGGGCGTACGATCGGAAAAACTATAACCTCCACAGAAAGGGGTTCCAGTAAAGACGGAGAAACACCTGCTTATGCTTGCGTGGGAAGCAATACCTTAAATGAATTTACCTTACTCCGTGCAACGAAAGCACTCTACAACTATTTAAACAAATGGATGCAACAACGAGGAATTCTCGAACAACCACGTTTAGTAGTCGCTTATGATGTCCGTCATTTTTCTCCAAAATTTTCAGAAATTGTATCTAAAGCATGGGTTAAAATGGGTGGTTATGCTATGGTGTTTGACGGTCCAAGGTCCACCCCTCAATTAAGTTTTACTGTTCGTCATCGTTATGCTCATGCCGGAGTGGTAATTACTGCAAGCCACAACCCTTTTCACGATAATGGCTTTAAAGCATACTTTGGTGATGGTGCTCAATTGGTGCCTCCTCATGACCATGGAGTTGTCGAGGAATACAACCGGATAAATTTATCTGAAGTTTCGAATTGGTTACAAGAAGATGGACTTACAGGTGTAGAAGTAGCAGTCTTACCAACACAAGACGATATGGCTTACAAGGGAGCACTGGAAGATGCTGTCTTAAATCCCGACTTACTCAAAACCAACGCGCCTAAAATTGTCTTTACTCCAATTCATGGTACCGGTGCCATATCGTCTGTACCCGCTTTATGGGATCATGGTGTGCAAGTTGCTTTGGTCGATGAGCAAAGTAAAGAGGATGCAAATTTTTCCACTGTTCAATCACCTAACCCTGAAAACTCGGAAGCTCTTTTACTTGGAATAAAAGTAGCTAAAAAGACAAAATCACCTTATGTCTTTGGGAGTGACCCAGACTGTGATCGTATCGGAGTTGCTGTAGAAGAAAGTAAAGGAAGTTTTACTTTCCTAACCGGAAACCAAGTCGCTTGTATACTTGCTGAGTATCGACTACTGGCTCTTAAACATCAGCAAATCTTACGCGATGATAATGGAGAAGGTTTTGCACTCATTAAAACTTTTGTTACCTCTCCCTTGGTAACTAAGATTGCAACAGGCTTTGGTGTTCGCTGTATAAACACACCGACTGGGTTCAAGTGGATGGCTCAAAAAATGCTAAAATATGAGGAGCAAGCTCAAACTAGAATACAGGAGGAGGAGGGGATAGGATTGGATTTTGATAGTACTGAACTGTTTACTCGAATGGATATTCTATCAAGGTATTCTACCTGTACTGTGTTGGCTGCAGAAGAAAGCTATGGTTATTTGCCCTTGGATCTAGTTCGTGACAAAGATGGCAATGCATCTTCTTTGGCAATAGCTGAAGCCTTTGCATACATGGACTCAACGGGAACCAACCCTTTAAAATTTCTCGATACCATCTACCAAAAATATGGTTATCATCAGGAAAAAACAGAAAATATTTATTTTGAAGGAGCGGAAGGAAGTGCAACGATTTCTAAATTGGTAGAAAGTTATCGTAAAAATCCTTTAAAAAAGGTGGAAAGCTTTAAGGTTTCAAAAAACAAGGATTTTTCAGAGGAAGGTTTTATTGATGAAGACGAAGAGCTTTTGCCAAAACAAAATTTTATCCAAATTTCTCTCGATAACGATTTTACTATTGCGATTCGACCAAGTGGTACTGAGCCCAAGATAAAATATTACCTGTTTGGCTGTGCTGAGCCAAGGTCAACTGATTTAGAGGCTACTAAAAAGTCTGTATCGGAAAGCCTTGAAACAATCGGGGCATGGTTGGTAGAAGACGCACACCAAAGAGTCGGAAAAAAATAAATTTGTAGTTAATTTATTAAACCAATAGTGAGGCAGGGTTTTCCAAAAGCCCTGCAAGGGTTTGAAGAAAACGAGCCCCTACCGCTCCATCAACCAAACGATGGTCACAACTGAGCCCAAGCTTCATAGTCTCTCCACTGCGTATAGAACCATCTTTCCCTACAACTGCCTTAGGTACACTGGCTCCAACCGAAAGAATGGCAGCGTTGGGTGGGTTGATTATGCCACTAAAGAAATCAATTCCAAACATACCAAGATTGGTCACAGTAAAGGTAGACCCACTCATTTCATCAGGAGTAAGCTTTTTATTACGAGACTTATGAATCAAGGATTTTGCTTCTCTAGATATATTTTTTAAATTAAGAGAATCAGCTTTACGGATTACGGGAGTAACTAACCCGTCGTCTACAGCAACACCGAAGGCTAAATGGACATCTCCATGAAAGATAATTTCATTTTCTCCCCAAGATGTATTAATTTCAGGAACCAAAGGAATAGCAGATGCACATGCTAAAAGAATTAAATCATTTATACTAACTTTCTCTGTGGCAGTTTCATTAGCAACCGACTCTAACCTTCGATTTATCGATTGTCTGGCAAGACCTAGAGGTTCAGAATTAATTTCTTTTTGGAGATAGAAATGTGGAATTGTGGTCTTTGATTCGAGTAGTCGCTTTGCGATTACTGAACGCATTTTACTAATCGGAATTTTCTTAGACTGAAGAAGATTAGGGCTCAAAGAGGTAGACGTTTCTTGGCTAGAAGGTAAAACAGAAGGAAAATCGCCACCTAAATCCTTTTTGGTAATCCGACCATGTGGTCCGGACCCTTTTATTTTTAGAAGGTCTATATTCTTTTCTTTGGCAATTTTTTTGGCGAGCGGAGAAGCCAAGATACGACCTGTGGGTTCCTTGGTTGCATTAAAATCTGTTGAAAGAGATGGAGTGGTTTTCTCTTCCTCAGGAGTTTTTTCAGCGGATAATTCAGGCTTGTTGAGTTTATCTGTCTCAGTTTTTGCTATGCTAGGCTCGGTGGGCGAGTCTTCAAAAACCGGTAATTGCTCACCTTGTTCTCCAACGACAGCTAATGGTTTACCAATTTCAACCTCGTCCCCCTCTTTAGCTAAAAGCTGCAAAAGTACACCATCGTCAAAATTTTCAAGCTCCATGGTTGCCTTGTCAGTTTCAACTTCAGCTAAAATGTCTCCATTGGAAACCTCATCACCGACTTGTTTATGCCACTTGACAACTGTTCCCACAGTCATGGTGTCACTGAGCTTAGGCATTTCTATTATCGTACTCATTTAGCTTTAAAGGAGTTCCATTGCTTTTGCCAAAACACGGTCGTGATTTGGAATTTGAAAGTTTTCTAATGCCTTACTGTATGCTTGAGGTACATCGATAGCTGATATTCTTTTGACAGGGGCGTCCAGGTGATCAAAAGCGTGTTCTTGGATTAGGAATGCGATTTGGGCATCAACTCCGCAGAATGGCTTATTTTCTTCAACCAATAAGACACGATTGGTTTTTCTAACTGTTTCAAGTATGGCTTCCAGGTCGAGAGGTCTGATAGATCTTAAATCTAACACCTCCACGGAAACACCGTGTTTTTCCTGTAAAGTTTCGGCAACTTGTAAGGCAACCTGAACAGATCTACCATGAGCAATAATAGAGAGATCATTTCCTTCACAGGCAACACGGGCTTTTCCAAGAGGAATGATAAAATTTTCATCTTCGGGGACTTCACCTTTGAGGTTATAGAGAATGGTGTTTTCCATTACGCAAACGGGGTCATTGTCCCGTATGGCAGCTTTCATCATTCCTTTAGCATCTGCGGGTGTTGAAGGACAAATAACCTTTAAACCCGGAGTGTTGGCGGCAAAATTCTCTGGAGTATGCGAATGAGTCGCCCCGACATTAGTGCCACCGTTTGCTGGGCCTCGGAATACGATGGGTACATTAACCAAGCCACCTGACATGTAACGAACACTGGCCGCGTTATTAAAAATCTGATCAAAAGCAACATAAGAAAAGCTCCAAAACATAAACTCGACAACCGGCCTCATGCCCATCATAGCTGCCCCAACAGCTAAGCCTGAAAAGGCTGCCTCGCTAATTGGAGTATCAATGATCCTTTCGGAGCCGAACTTTTCAAGCAACCCCTCAGAAACTTTGTAGGAGCCCTTGAATTGAGCCACCTCTTCGCCCATTAGAACGACATTGGAATCCCTAGAAATTTCTTCAGAAAGAGCTTGGTTTAATGCTTCTCGATAAGTGATCTCGGCCATTTTTTGTATAAAATTGGTTATCTAGAGGACTCGAAAAATATGGTGCCAGAAGAACTTTTCTGTTCAGGGTTATCAGTTTCCCAATAAACATCATCCATTAGTTCAGAAACATCAGGAAACGGGCTGGCTAATGCAAATTCGGCAGAAGCTTCAGCTTCATCTTTGGCAGCCTTATCCAAAGCCTGAATTTTATCATCTGTCAAAACGCCTTCTTTTAGGAGTGTGTCGCGGAACAAATTTATAGGATCTTTATTTTGTTTATATTCTTCGATCTCTTCTTTACTCCTGTAGGTCTGGTCAGGATCGGCGACCGAATGGCCACGATATCTGTAGGTCACAATTTCCAAAACGGAAGGCCGAGAGTTTTCTCTGGCCCTGGAAAGTGCCTTGTGTATGGCAGATCTAACCTCATACAAATCGTGACCTTGATGAACTGACCAATCTATATCAAAAGCTTCACCTCTACGGGCAAGTGGTTCGCCAGCAGAGTGCCTGGATTCCGAGGTGCCCATGGAATATCCATTATTTTCGATTACATAAATGACCGGCAGGTTCCAAAGTGAAGCCAAATTAAGGGATTCATAAAATGATCCTTGGTTGGTAGCCCCGTCCCCCATAAAACACAAGCAGGCACCTTTTGTTCCCTTGGTTTTTAGTGCGTATGCCATTCCAAGTCCAAGGGGGGTTTGTCCCCCAACAATTCCGTGACCGCCCCAAAAGTTTTTATCAGGAGCGAAAAAATGCATGGACCCACCTTTTCCTTTAGAACATCCTGTTTTTTTACCGTATAGCTCGGCCATACATTCATCCATTTCCATGCCTACAGCTATGGCATGTCCGTGATCCCGATAGGCAGTGATAACATGATCATCCTGTGACATTACGGAAACACTGCCTACAGCAACTGCCTCTTGACCAATATAAAGATGAAGAAATCCTCCAATGTGGCCTTGTTGGTATGCACGAAGAGAACGTTCTTCGAATCGACGAATTCGGAGCATTTGGGAAAAGAACCTTATTTTTTCTTCTGCCTCAAGAGAATGATTAATGGAGGCCTTAGAAAAGTCGTTTTCGTTGGGTAAGGGCACGGCAGTAGGGGAAGGCTCGGTTGAGCCATCTCCTTTCTGTATGTCTGCGTCGTGGTATATACTTTCCATAAAATAGGATAAAATTAACGACCTTCCTTTATGTACTGAGTGGGGTTGGCTTCAATCTCTAAATTAGGAATGCCTTTGGAGCAATCTGTACGAACACCCCAAAAACCTTCGTCCTTACGATCGTAAAAAGGCCATACAAGCTTGTGGTCAGAGGGGGGAATGGAAAGACTTTCAATTTCCTTCCGACTAAAAAAATTAAAATATCCTTCATCTATTTCGTTAGGTAAATCTTCTAAAATAGGCAAACAATCGAATAAAAACATTAACCAGTGGCCATTACCTTCATAGGACTTTTCAGATACATATCCAAATAAGTTCAAGTCTTGATCGCACAAATTTAACCGAGTTTCTTCATAAGCTTCTCTTTTTGCACATTCATAAGGAGATTCTCCTGTCGTCATTTCCAATTTTCCACCAGGGGGACTCCAAGTGCCTATGTTGGGAGGCTTTTTTCTTTTAATCAGCAAGATACGATCAGCGGGATCTCTTATAAACAATAGGCAGGAAATCTTAAAGAACATAGAGAAAAGTCTTGTTTACAGGATAGTTGTAATGAATGGTATAGTCCTAACGAAAACCCAAGCGAACCCAATGAAAATATTTTCACTTACCCTCTTCATTGCCTTCATACATTGCCAACTATTTTGTCAAGTAGACGGGCAAGAGATCGACAAAGTTATTAAGCTAGACGGAAAAATTAGTGTTTCTCAAGATTCTGAACGGTGGCTTAAGATTTCCGTTCCTTTTCTCATTAATGAACATCCCGACCTCTTGAATATGCAAGGTAAGAGGCCTGAAACAATAGAAGAGATGTTCAATCCTTTATTTTTGAATAATCTTAAAATTAGAATATGGATTAGTTTTCTTAATGAATTTAAAAGAAAAGAATTTAGGGGAGATAGAAAAGATGTTCGATATTTTGATTATTACAGCGCAGAAATTGAGTGTCTGAGCATAGAGATTGATAGAAAAACTAAAAAAGCAGAATTCCTTTTTCCAGCAACGATAGCTAAAAAATGTGAATTAGGAAATTACCCAAAGTTAACCGGATATGTATTGGAGTTTTCCCGAAATGGAGAAACATTTGAAGTGTCAGATCAAACTAGTTTTTTAAATTACGATAAAGATGAATATTTAGAGAAGTATCGAATGGAGGCACTTAATAAATCATCATCGAATGAAGGAATACTTATTCCCGGTTATACAATTAATGACATATACCTTAAGGATTTAGGACCCGTTTTGAGGAAATAACCTTAAAGATAAACCCCCCTCTCATTTATTCTGCCTCAAAGTAAGATGGCAAAAATAGAAGAAACAATATTTAATTTAGGTAGTTCGCATTTGTCTGCCTGGAAAGTTCTAAGAAAGGATGATAAACTCTTCCTTGACACTTTTAGTTATACTGATTTTCCACCAACAAACGGAGATGAAGATGCCTGGATATCTGAGGTGGAGGTTGCTCTCGCAGATTTGTGTCGAGAAAAAAGCTTAAAGGGAGAGGCTAGTTTCATACTCCCTGGAAATGTTCTGCTATCTAAAACATTAAGAGTTCCGAAGGTAGAATTGGATAAGCAAAAGAAAGTTGTCGCATTCGAACTTTCTCAAAAAATGCCTTTTCCTTTAGAAAATTTATTATGGGATTTCATGGTTATTGATGACGATGGAATTGAACAAGAGATTCTAAGTTTTGCAATTAAACCAGAAGTGGTTGAAAAATTGATACAAGTAATATTCCGTTGTGGTATAATACCAAAATTATTCACGCCAGGATCTGCCCTTGATTATCACGCGATACAAGAAGCTGATGGAAATGAACAATTAGAAGACAGTTTGTTTATAAATTTTGGAAGTAAAACAACAAACCTTACATTTATAAGTAGTTCTGGATTTCTTTTAAGAAGTTTAAGCTTTGGTGGTAGCCAATTAACAGAAGCTTTGGCTTCTGCATTTGGAATAACTTACTCAAAAGCAGAAGATTTAAAATTGAAAGATTCAACGGGAGAAAAGGCATATAATGACGAAGATCCTTCATTTACAACCCTGCAGGTAACAAATGAAAACTTTCTAAATAAATATATGCAGGAAATCTCCCGATCAATTGTAACCTACAAACGATTAAAGAAAGGTAAATTACCGACAAATTTAATTATTACTGGCCGTACAATTAAAAGCAAAAGGATTGTGGAGACTTTAAGCGAGACACAGCAACTTGGAATTAAATATTTCGATCCATATTCCCAACTTGAAATATCTCCAAATATTGAAAAATCATTTTGTAACGAATTACCTTACATAGGAAGCGAATTATTAGGACTCACAAAGCAATTGTTAAATCAAAATGATCGACCTGTTCTTAACCTTATGCCAAAGGGTAAGGCGCAACAGCTAGAATCAAAGAAAAAATTACCATGGATGATTGCTCTGGCGTTTGTAGTATCATTAATGCCATTACCTTGGTACCTAAATTTAGTGAATCAAGAAGTAACCTTAATTCAAGAAATTGAAAGTGTAGAAGACGAAATTAAGCACTCTAATGATGAATTAACAGTGTCGAAATCAAGAAATAAAACGCTTAATTTATTACAAGAAATTAATCGTAGAGCGAGTGTGAGGTTTAGCAAACTTTTCAAATTAAGTAAGCAAACCACAAATATACAGCAATTCATAAACGATTTACAATCCGTATTTGATAGAAATGTAAATGACAACGCATGGATCGATGAATTAAAATTTAATACGATTAAATCATCCGTAACGAACACATCTCGAAATGAAGGCGTGCAACCAGCAGATATTAATGTGGTAAATATTGTCGGAAGATACCTAGTGAAATTAACTGTCGAAAATCTGGATTTAACTTTTGAGGACCGCAAAGATAAGCTGCTTGAAAATAACGGAATCAGGCAAGAAAGTATTACCAATTCATTTTCTGAAATCAATGGTGTTAGAAAAATTCGAAAAAAAGTTTTCTCAATTGAAGGTAAAGGCGATTTGTACAATAGACAGTTTACACATTTTGAGATTGAACTAGAAATTGATCTGTAAATGAAGCAAGTCCTATATATATTTTCCTTACCAGCTTTGTTGTTATGTGGACTTATTGTTTTGAGTTTAAACAAAACAAGTGAATTGGATCTGTTATCTAAAAATTTGGATGGCTATCAAAAAGAGTTATTTCAAATAAGAACAGACCTTAAATTAGAAATGCTCTTTTCTACAGACCTAAGAATTGCTGAAAGTGAATGGGAGCATTGGACTAAATTAGGCAAAAAAAATATTTTATTTTGGAATGAATTCTTAAATTCAATTAACAATTTACATACTTCACATACAACAAAATCCTCTTCAGTTATAAGTACTGAGATTAATAAATTACTCTCTTACTTAAATCGCTCTTGTAAGGGAAAGAATGTAACTTTTGATATACCCAATCAATTTGAAAATTCATTTTCTGATGCACCTATCGAAAAAAAAGAATCTTTTGGATTTGGATTTACCTCTTATGATGGCTTTTGGCCAAGTTTTGACAAAAGGGAAGCCAATACTATCTATATTCAATCCAAAATAATTAAGGAAGTTGTTCAGTATTACTTATCTTCCTTTGACTCTGAAAGTACAAATTTAATTTCTGTTAAAAGAGAGTCAGCAGGAAGCACTGACAGTCTTCACATACTAGACGATATTTTCTACCCTAAATCTGAATCAACTACACTGAGAAGCAGTAAATTAATTAAATCTTTTCTTTTTGAAATATCTTTTTCAGGTAAAACTAAAAATTGCCGATCTTTCATCAACCAGCTCCTTCCTCCATTTAGTTTGAGAAATTTGCATGTCAGTAGAAAAACAAGTAATACTGATCAAATTGAAAGTAATTTTGTAGAAACAAATTCTAATAATACTGATTCAGGCATTTTACCGATAATTAGAGACATAACATCGATTTTCACAATGGAAATTGAGTATGTATACGATGCCTCTAACGATCTATCGGGTTGGTTAACTGAAGAATTACGTCATTTCGACAATCCAACTAAATGTTCAGAACTTCTTAGTCTTCTAAAATAATAATCAGTGAAAATTAAGCATTTAGAAAAATATATATTATTACTTTCTTTTGTTGTATTAATTGTATTATTTACTTTATTTACAAATGTATCAACTCAGTCATCCTCTGTTGTATCCTCGAATCAAATTTTTTCGCTAAAAACTAAAAATGGAAAAACCTATTTTTCTTTAAACCGAGAAACTTCACTTATTCCCGGGGATTTTATTTATTTAAGTCAGGATGAAGAAAGCGATTGGAGCCCATATGAAATTAAAAGTATTCTTTTATTGGCCCGTCAGGAAATACAACTTTCCACCTCTTCTGGGGTTGTACATGGCACCACTCGCCAAGATGTTATTTTAGAAAAAAACTGGAAAAAATCACACGGTATTATTGCCCTTCGTGATGGCAAAAAAGTCTTCAATATTCAATATAACGATATATCAAGGATTACAGGCACCCTTTGGCTTTCAACTGATATTGACTCCAAAACAATTAAGAATAATCAAACTCAAGTATCTTTTTACCAACGAACTTTACCTGATGAGCCCATTATTACGGAAATTGACAAATTAAAATGGACTAATCCTGTAAGCGATGAAAATTCTACACCTTATGATTTATTTACTCCTCCAATCATTTATATTCATAATGGAGATTTAACAACAAGACTCCCTGAGAAAGAGATAAAAACTGAGAAACTTGAGCCTTTTGGACTTACTCTTACTAAAGTTTCAAAATCTGAATACCCTTTAATTCTTAAAAGTTGGGTTGGAGAAACTCCTTATTTTGAAGACCTCACGGCCAACGGCTCTTCAAATCTTGGCAAAGTGGTTCGTAATCGGGTTGAACTTGGCAAAGCTTACAAGCGAGATTTGTCGCGCAAACCCGGGCAACCCTCCCTTATACAATGTGACGATAATGACTCACAGAAAATGTTCATTGTTCAACATTTCGTTGTCCAGCAATATCGAAACCCTCAAACTGGGGGGCTTAGACCCGTAGGGCGTGCGATGATTAAAGATTTTCAACTTGGAGGAAGCGCTTTTGAAATCAATACTTTAATGACTAAAGTTTTCGCTGGTAATTATACTTTTCATTTCCTCGCTAATTTACCCAATCTTTCTCCGCAAGAATTTTCTTTTGAAAGTTCATCTGTTGATTCTACTTTTGACTACGGGGGGAGGGTTTACAGAATTTCTTCAGCAAATTATGAAGATAGCTCCCTGGTGGTAACAAAAGAAGACCCAAGACAAGCTGAAATATTTACCAAAACTTTTTCATTTTAAAAGGTATCTAAACTGCGTCTTTTATAGATTGACCCGACGAGTTTTCTGTATGGAATAATTTATTACTATATTGCTCTACCTAAAGACCTTTGACTGCCCTGTAATGCTTTTTGGATTTCTAAGATTATTCTATCAAATTTTGCCTTTGCCGGCAGTGTTTTTATTTTTCTCTGTTTGTATTCCATATCTACTAGGAGCACAAAGCTTGCCCATGATTGAGTTGCCGGAGCAAGCACCGCCTCCTTTGTTACAAAAAAGCCTCACACCTATCAAGGCGAGTGATCTTGGACCTAATACAAACTTGGTTATTCTCTTAGATCAAATTCGAACTTTAACTCAAGACGGACGACTCGTAGAGGCTCAAAAAATTGCCAGTGCGGCACTAGCAAACATTTCTGAAATAGAACAAAATGAGTTTTATCTGCGCCAGATCAAATCTGAAGAAACAAAACTTTATTTTAAACTAGCAAACTCATCGATGCTACAAAAGGAATACTCACAAGCTAGTAAATATATTGAAAAATATCGGGCTAATGTCGCCGAAGAGCTTGCAAGCAGAAAGCTTCGTAGAGAAATTAAAACAGAGTTAAGTCAATCTCAAGATGTAAGTTTAGTAGGTCGTTTGGTGGAAGAATTGGATCAGGCCAAAAAAGACCTTGTTCAAATACGTGCCAAAACCGGACTGCCCAAGAATGATGCTCAACCTGATCTAGATCGGCTAGTGGAGGAAGAAAAAGCCCAAATGCGAAGATCTCTGCTTGGTGCAGAAAATCTTTTACGTAAAGCGAGGTTTGATTCTTCGCAGGGTAGGTATGAGCTTGCCGATGAACAATTAGATGAGGCACTAGGACTACTCAGTCCCAGTGCGGGTACAATTGCTCTAATCAGTGACCTTTACAAAGCGAAGCAGCAGGTTATCTGGTATAAAGTCGGAGAGGCTATGCTTAAGGGGAAAGTTGCTGAAGTACAGGAGCTTACTCTTATCTATCGTGAAACCGAGGAATCGCGCAGAAAAGTAGAAACCAACACTTTGGGTGTATCTGCAGAAATTGATTTTGATGCTGAGATTCGTAAGGCGAATCAAAAAAACAAAGAACAAGCCAAATTTGCCGAGGAAATGCTAGATGAATCTAAGGATTTAATCCAAAAAAAAGAATACGATCGAGCTGAAAAGATATTGCTTAAAATATCGAATTTTTTGGAACCAAGTACTTTGACTTGGCCCCTCATTTTGGAAGCATCGCTTATCAAAAATCGCATTAACCTATCTAAGGCCAACGACGCACGTGAAGATAAAGACTGGGACAAGGCTCAAAAACTTCTTGATGAGTTCCGAACGGGTTTTTATTCAGATCGTAATATTCAGGGAGACACTTTGACTTACGGTAGGCCTGGCTTAAAGGCAACGGATGGCGACGATGCCGTTAGCGATGAGTTGGGCCTTGCTGACAAGGAACAAGACAAAATTAATGTAGATAAGAGCGATCCGTTCCAACGAGATATCACTGAGTTTACTCCAGATTGGAAAGAAAACCAGGAACAATTACGTGAACTTCTTATGAGAGCAAAGGTTCAATTTATTAACGGAGATCTGACTGGTGCCACTGAAACCTATCGTGCAATTGAAACTCGATACAGTGACAATTTTGAAGCTAAGGAAATGCTCAAAAGAATTTCCCAGATGCGTCAACAGGAGAGCTACTTGGGATATATTAAAACTCGCCAAGAAATGTTAGAGGAAATCGAACGCGAGTGGGAACGCCCCAAAGTTTTTGATCGTCAAATTGAAAAAACACAGGAAGTGGAAGAGGGGCCGAGTAATATAGAGGCCAAACTCAAACTAATCGAAATTCCAGGTGCAGATTTTTTCAACTCTCCTTTATCTGAGGCGATGACTGAATTACAAAGACAAGCGAGGCTTTTTGATTTAACCGAGCCCGACCCTGCCAAAAAAGGGTTGAATATTATACCTCTTATCGGCGAGGAAGAAGAGCCAACTGTTAATATCAAGCTTAACTCCATGCCTTTAGGTAAAATGATTGAATTTATTACTGAAATGGTGGGATGGACCTTTGATGTTAGATCCGATGCGGTGGTCATTCAAAAGACAGGTGGTTCATTTAAAGGACGTCCACTGGAAACTGAATTTTATCAAATGGCACCGGGCACTCTGCAGCGTTTAACCGGAAGTAGCGGTGGCGGACAAGCGGATGCAGATCCTTTCGCAGATCCTGGAGCCGGAGCTGGTGGTGGAGGAGATGATGGTATTCAAATCCGTGCCTTTTTAGAAAATACTGGCATCCCCTTTATCGATGCGAAGGGTCATAAATTTGCCTTTGATGGATTCCAAATGATTATAACGCATGAAAGGCGTTTTTTGGATTTGATCGAGCGTATCCTTTCTAAACTGGATGAAGAATCCAGTAAGCAGGTGGAAATTGAAGCCAAGTTTTTGGAAGTTCAGGAAGGTGCCCTGGATGAGATTAGCTTTGATTGGCAATATTCTTGGGGAAATGCTAGTCCAGTTTATGGCCCCGAAGGTTTACCCCAAGTCGACTCTAGGGGTAGATATTCCAGAAGTTACGAAAGAGTTGTTTCAGGCAACACTCGAACTTTAGCAACTGCTCATTCGCCAACCGGCACTTCCAGAGACACCGTTATAAGCATGCCTGATAATCCCGACGCTAGCATGAATCTTTCGAATCCGTTACCTAATTTTCCTGGTAAGATTCCTATTGGAGCAGGGGTATCACCTCTTACAAACTTTACTAGCAGCCAGGAGGGAACAATTGGGGGCGATGGAATGATCATTGGAAGTAGCCAAGCTTCGCTCATGATCAGTGCATTGAAACGTAAACAAGGAACTGACTTGTTAAGTGCTCCCCGCGTTACAGTTATGGACGGACAGTCCGCAACCATTACCGTGGCTCAGGAATTTATTTACCCAATCGATTATGAGTTACCAGAACCCCCACAACCACCCGGGGGAGACGCCGGTGGGAACGGGGGAATTACCCTGGTGTCTGCCAAACCAGTTTTTGATGTTGTTAACCCGCCCGATGAACAACCTGGTTTTAGGGAGGTTGGAGTCGTTTTAAATGTTACCCCTACTATCGAAAAGTATAACTCCATTAATTTAAGATTAACCCCAAAAGTCACAGAGTTTGATGGTTTTATTGAATATGGTGGCAACAACGCAGTCATAGGTTCTGCTGGCGGTGGCGGTTCTCCTCCATTAATCATTCAGCCTTCAGGTGCTCTTATGCCTATATTTTCGGTACGAAAAGTGGATACTCAGGTCAGTATATTTGATGGTGCAACGGTAATTATTGGTGGATTGACTCGCGAAGAAGTTAAAACCGTAAATGATAAAATTCCCGTGCTGGGTAACTTGCCTTTGATTGGAAAACTTTTCCAATCAAACGCCGAGAGTTATCAAAAAAGAAACCTGCTTATTTTTGTTAGTGCGAGTATTGTTTCAAAGGGGGGATCTCCTGTTCGTGAAGTCATTCAAAACATTGGTCCTCAATCTATTTTTAAAGATCCAGTCATCCTAACCCCCACTGGTACTATTCGTAGAACCTTCAAGGATGATGATTTGGTGGAAAATTGAGTTCTTGATAAACTAGTATAGATTCTGTGCTGTAATTAAAATTTATTATAAATATTATAATTTTATTAAATAAATTGCACAAATTATCCAATATTGATAGATTAGAATATGTCTTTTAATCCCAAGAAAATACGAGAGTGTTTTCAGAGCTTAACGACCTTTTCGAACTGGGCTTTTTTGGGTCTACTTATTACGGTTTCCGGTTACTTTTTATTTAAGCAAACCGAAAAAAGAATAGTCCAACAACCTGTTTCCGCATCTAGTAAGGTTACAAGGGGTCCCGTTTCTTTTGAGCAAAAATTAGAGTCTTCTAGTACTATACCGAGTGTTCCAAATCTAAGAAAAGCACCCGTAGTTCAGGCTGGTAAGGCAAATTTCGAGAAAGAAATTTGGTGTTCAGTGATGGAATATAAAGACTTATCTGCAGATCCGATATTTGATGATTTTTTAAAATGGTTGTCCGATTACAAAGACCTTCACTGCCGGCAACCAGGAAATTGCCAAGAACATGATCCCAGAATCCTTTCGAATCACCTGATTCGAGGAGAGCGCCTCGCACGCGCACGCGCACGCACGCTTACGGAAGTAGTCAGAGGAGATCCTAAAAGAGCCCTGCAGTTGGCTGTTTCTAAGGAGATTATTGCGTCCCTACCTTCAACAATATCTTCCCACATGGAAAAGTGGGAAAGTGACTTTGCAGATATTACAAGCATGCACCATTGTTTTGACTCTGAACAGCCCGGAGGTTGGATTAAAACGGTAGCGACCCTTTCGGGGGGGCAAAATTTACGAGCCTGGACATTTGGGAAAAGAAAAAGGTTGCTCACCCAAAAAGGCTTGGCGGTTTGGGGTATTTCTTTGGGCAATGATTTTGCAATGTCCGAAAATGCATTCAGGGTGATGGAAATTGGAAATGAAGGAGGAAAGCTTTTCTTTGCACAGGGAGATGTAGCTTACAAGACTGCTCAACAAAGAGAGTTTCTTGTTAAGCATTTACGACCAAGCACTCGAAGGGTGGGTGGAATTAAGCATCTAAAATATCCTTTAGTTATGGGTTCGGGAAGTACAATAGACAAAATATTGGCCCAAAAATATGAAATTAATTCAACAAAAGTAACCTTCCAACAAGCGGTGGATGCCGCGATAGAGAGAAATGCCAGTCTTTTAAAAATTGATAATGCAAATGAGAACGCATTAATCACCACACTCTTAAAAGAAGCCTATGAGGAAGAGACTCTCTTTGAAGGCTTAGACGAAACCAATAATTCAAAAACTTATGTCTGGTTGGGTGCTACTGATAATGAAGATATTAATGGAACCAGATTTAATACTGATACAAATACTAGCGTACAAGATGTTGATATAAACGCCACTGAGGGAGATTGGAAGTGGCTACAAGGTAATGGAGAATCAATTACTTATCACAACTGGAAGTGGGGCTCAAATCCTGCAGACGCTCCAGATAATGCTACAAAAGACTTTGCAGCAATGGACTGGAACGCCACTGGTGCAACTTGGTTGGATATAAACGAGACTGCCCGTTTACCCTTCATTATTGAGCGAGATTTTGAAATCGGTACCCAGGAAGTGGATCTTATGGGGATTCGAAAAGTATTGGTTATACCGGCTAGGTTTATTGATGAAACAACAGCGTACGGTTCCGCGCTGGGGGGATCGAATAACCCTCTGACCAATGAGCTGGGGGAGAGTATACTAGAAGAATTACAAACTGATTCTTATGAACCCATTACCAAAGAGAAAATTGAATCTGCAATGACAGAGGTCAGTGAATTTTTCTCACGCAATACGGATGAACAGTTAGAAATTGTACCAGTAATAAGCAGTACCGTAACGCTGGATCTACTTAGGTATTCCCCAGTATTTAATTTTTCTGGAGTAAACCCCTATGATTCCGAGGGAACTTTATCTGGCGTCATCGAAATTACTGAGGGAGATACCCGAATAACCTTAAGCCAAGACGGCTTGGATTTTCCTATTGCAATCAATCTCCAGGCTTTGAGTAAGGCTGCAGCTCTTAGTGATGAATGGAATCATGAGGGTAGTGCCTTTATTGGAGTTGCATCTGTAACAATTGATAATGGTACTTTGGGTACAAACTTTTCAGAACCTCCCAGTGTTGAAATTATTGGTGGAGAAGACTTACTCGCCAATGGCAGTCCTCATCCAAGGTTCCGACAAGCCAAGTTAGAGGCAGTTATTGATGAATCGGGAGATATTTTAGGATTTAATGTGCTTGAACCAGGCGCGTTCTACGCCAACGCCCAAGATGCAAACATAACCATCAACGGAACGGACTTCACCAGCCAATTAACTATAAATATTCAGGGCCTATTAGTTTCCTATGTAATATTAACAAATTATTCGGGTGATGCTCCTGGTGTGGGTTTTGTTGGGGGGCCTGGGGCTCATGTTCGACTGGGTGGGGGGGAAGTACCAACAAGTGTAATTGCACACGAGATGGGACATAACCTAGGACTGCTACATGCGAATAGGTACTTTACCCGTAGCGAGCGACCCTTAAGTGATGACGCCGATCAAATCGAATACGGAAACTCTTTTTCCGTAATGGGCACACAAGATAATATTGCAACGAGTGGGGATTTAACCATAGCCGCAAAAGTTGGCCTGACTAATACCATGAGTAATGGTGGGTATACTGTGGGAACAAGCATCGGAGATGATGTGGCCGAGATTGATGCGGCTTCACTAGGCGGCAACGCGCTTGATGACTTCAAGGAGAGTAATGTGGAAACCAATAATACATTCCGTATTTATCGGAGTAATTTTGGCCGTCCCCCAGCGGGCCTCCGGGTCGGTACTTTTTTTATAGATCTTCCTGCCGATGCAGATGGAAATTATACCCTAGACAAAAATGCGTTTCCTTTTGCGATAAATATTGTTGGAACTGGTGAAGATGTGAACGGGTCCCTAAATTATGATTCCATATCTGACATTTGGACACTCAATATAACCAAAGCGGGTAGGGGTTTTGTGGAAGAGCCAAGTGTTCAAATTATGGATGAGAATGGATCGATGATCTTAATACTAAACCCTTCTAACATTCTAGAACTAAGGGGGACGGATAACCTTACACAAGCAACTTTATTAGACCCTACCACTCGATGGATTCGAGGAATACGGGCCCAAACGCCGTCAACGGCAAGTATTAAACCACATAGTATGTTAACTGGCGAAGAGCTCTTGGACTATTATCTATCTTATCGCACAGATATTTCTACAGACGGTCTGGTAATTAATGTGGCAACTCATAGTGACGATGGCCCGATCGAACCATTTTTATTGGATACCACTCCGCAAACACCCTTTAATTATAATGATGGTGCTTTATTATTGGGAAAGACCTATTCCGATTACAATGCAGACTTGCATTTTACACCTATTCGAACCGGCGGCCATGAGCTCATTCCCTATATTGAAGTGGTGGTGAATGCTGGATCTGTGGCTCGTAATGAGGCGGAGGTGCCTGACTTTAATCTTTCCGCTACCTCTACCTCTCCATTACCGGGAGAGTATGTACAGTTTTCAGTTATGATAGATGGCAATGCTTCCAACTTTGCTTATTCATGGTTTTTAAATGAACAGTCCCTTAGTTCATCCACCTACCTCAACAGCTCATCTATTTATTTAAATTTTAACGAGCTGGGAACCCAAGTCTTGCGGGTTGTGGTTTCAGATATGAAAGGAGGTATTGCCTCTAGAAATTTGATTCTTAAAGTAGGAGATGGAAATACCATTAACCAATCCATGGTTACTGGCACCGTCCGATCTCGCCAAAACCCCGTCCAGGGTGCTCGGGTTGTATTGTCTGAATCACCGATTATTGAACATAAAGTTTCTTGGGCTGGAAATCTTTACGACAGTTTTTTCCCAGCTTCAGGTGGTAGTCCTGGACAGTTTATGATTAATGGGGAGGTTGCTCCTGAATTAAATTTTCATCGTGGTGAAATCCACCGTTTCACTTTTGACTCTACCATGGATGGAGTTGATATGTCTTTTCTGCAAGGCATCGAAAATCGACCGCCTGAAATTATTTTAAACATGCTTTTGGACGCCCGAATGGATCTTACAAAGGGCAGTGGATATGTCCGTAATCCAAAAGTTTATTACACATTCGGGTCTACTTTTTCGAATTATCGAACCAACGATGTTGGAACTTACCTAGATATGTTGGAATATTTACAGGATCATCAAAATATGACCAAATCGCTACCTTCTACCGAATTGAATGCAACGGCAGACGGGAATGCAACGGTTCTTGATCTGCTCGAGTACTTGGAGGCTAATTCAAGTTTAGTAAGTTTTGATGATTTCAATAATACAACCCACACAAATCTTATATCCAGGCCATACGCTAAGGCATTGGTACAGGAAACGAGTATAAATTATGCCCGTGTTGGGCCAAGAGAAATTAATGAATTTGGAGACTTTTTAGCATACGGAGGTCGAGGATATGACCGAAATAACACCCCAGTAATTGAAGTTCGCCGGGCAAGTATTTGGGAGGACTACTCAAATTCGGATGCAAATATTACTGCTTATGTTGATGGTGTGGGCACAATATCTCCAGTGATCGCCACCTCTTTTTTAGGTAACACTTGGAAAAGTCGGCCAGGCGATTCTATATCTCCAAGTCTAGTAGTGTGGGGGAGTGGTGCCACAGATAATAGTGATCCTTATGCTGAAGTAAATGCCACGGTTACGAATTGGATGAGCGGAAGTGAACAAATGCGAACCATATCGATTTCGAATCAAGGAAAAGGATTCGAGCCCAACAGCACCATGGCTGTCTTGCACTATCCTCATGAACCATTTGCCTATTGGTCGTTTGATCGACATGAAAGTTTATTTGAAGATGTGAGCGAAGCGAGGCACCAACCCTCCCCGGGGTGGAACCTCGAACCAGACTCCCAGAACCTTGCACATTATTGGAAGCTGGATGAAAACCTGAGTGGTGGTTCACCAAACGAGCTTAATGCAAGTGCTAGGTTGCTGGCTTCGCAAATTTTGGATGAAAATGATTTTAATAACTGGGGACTAATGGGAAATTCGTTGGAGATTAATTCAACTAATTTATTATCTGCAGTCAGGGTATTAGATGAGAATTTTACTTTGTCCATGTGGATAAATCCCCAAGGCGATTTTCAAGTGGATCTTTCAGGTTCTGATTCAATTCAATTTTCCAATTCTGATTCAAGTTATGAATTAAACGGTAATGATGACACTAATTTAACGGCTCAAGGTGAAAATAATTGGACACACATTGGAATTATTTGTAACCAAGGAACCGCTAGCTTGTTTGTGGATGGTAGGGCAGCTAACCTCCCCGTCTCTGTTAGTCCTATTGATTTAAACATCACTGCTGTTCAGTCGGTCTTAGTAGATGAGGTAAAGGTATATGGAGTTCCTCTAAGTAACTCGGAGATGAGGTATTTGTCGGGCCGAACTTATTTAGATATTTCTGGGAACAAATACCATGCAACTCCAATGGGAAGTGCAGATTTTTTACCTGTTAGTCCGGAAACTGTGGTCGCTGGGGATGATAAGGTTCCGGAATTTACGCCTTATCCAAATTCTCCTAATGGCACGGGGAGACTGGGAGACTCCTTTGCCGGCGAACTAAATGGTCTGTCTTTAAATTTTGATGGAGCTGAAGATCACCTGGATTTGTCTACTCATGCATTAGAATTTGGATTAGCGGAAGGAACTTTTTCTTTGTGGGTAAAGACATCCTCATCTAAATCACCCAATCCTTTATTTTGGAGTTCAAGCCCTCCTGTTATTGATGTTTTTACAGATGTTGAAACCAATCAAACTGAAATCACTATAACGCCGGGTAGTTTCTTTGCTCTAGAGTTGTCCAATGGTTTGCCGAGGCTTGCAGGTTTGGGTGCAAATAATCCGGGTAATCGAGTAAATGATGGCGAATGGCATCATATTGCAGCCTCGTTCCCCGGTAGCCAGATTTGGATAGACGGAGAAAATATTCAGGTCAGTCCTTATGATTTGGCGGACTCACTTTATGACGGTTTTGATAATCTCTTTGCTTTCTCAGCTGACGCCAAGACGCTTAATATTGGAAAAGCGATGGATCGAACCGTTCGAGATACTGAAATATTTTTTAACGGTCGGATTGACGATTTTATTGTGTACAACAAAATTTTAACCAATGAGGAAGTTCAATACCTGTTTGAATTACGCCGCGGGCGTGAACAAGTCCCAAGGTTAGAGGCCGTGGTAGATGCAGTTGGTACGGTAAAAATAAATGAAACAGGTGCTGGATATCGTGAGAATCCAGAATTTGTGTTTTGGTATGGTTCGGAAGAAAACAAAACGGACTTACCAAGTTTTCCGAATCTGACTGGCTTGGAGGGGAATTTCACAGAATCGAATGGTACACATGGTCAGCTGGCTTATGTCGTGGACGAAGATGCGGTTTACAATTTCCACCAAGGCACAAATTCAACCAAACGCAGTGGCTACATCTGGCGAGACGGTTCTGACAATGGATGGCGAAGATTAATCGATGCAGAGGGTATAGGAGAATTTGAGAGTGCTTCGGTTGGAGAGATTGTATGGGTTAAAAAAATGGATACGGTAACCACACTACCCATGCCAGATGGTCGTATGGTAGATCGATTATATGTGGACTACATTACCATGAACCAAAATAGGTCCACACGTCTTGAATTAAACGCCTCTTTTCCTTGGCCTCATCCATATCATCAACCTCAAGGGCTTTTTGGGTTTGATGAAGCAATTGTTTTTTCGGTATCTGATCCAACACTGCACAATCCATTGGCTATTGAAAGCCCAACTGCTGAAGCCTTCGCTTTTTATTTTCTTGATCCTGATATTAACGAAACGGTTAGTATTGTAGATGGAGGACATGGTATTACCAGCATACCTTTTGATCAGGTACGAATAAATGGATCGGGATATCAACCGGCTACAGCAAATCAAAAAGAAGAGGAACATTTGGGGCATGCAGATATTGATACTTGGTTTGGTCACCCCACACTAAAAAATACACCTTTGAGTGAATATTTTGGTGTGTACGATTGGAACGGTAGTGAGGATGTAAATATTTCGCTGATTGATTTCAACCGTACCTTTTCATCTGTTTCTGTAAATAATCCTGGGTATGGTTACAGCATGCCAGTCGAACTTAAAGTAATTGGTGGGTTTCCTCAGCAAACCAATGCAATTTTGAATTTGCAGGAATACAACCAATCAGTGCCTTATTTAATTAGTGAAGCCATTTTGGAGGTTAATGAGATAAACCCTGAAACTGGTGAAATCATTGACGTCAGCATAATCTCCGGTGGTTCAGGCTATGTAAATTATCAAAATACAGACCCTGATGAATATCCCTTTACTATATATCCTATGGTCACTGTTTCGGGTGGAGGAGGTCGAGGTGCAATAATCCAAGCAGTCGATAACGACGATGATGGGGTAATAGAAGATACATTGATTCTAGATGGTGGAATTGGATATTTTAATTGGAAACCTGACAACCGACCAACAGCAAAGCATTCAGATTTTACCATGTCTACGGATGAAAAAAATGCCACATTGGAGGTGCGTCTTGGTGGATATTTACAAGAAATACCTCGTTGTACCATGTGTGCACAAGGTGCACCAGGCGGTCACGATAAGGCCGGCACCAGTGCTCAATTCTCTCACCTTGAGCCATGGATAGAAATTTGGGATCGAGGCAGAAAGGAAGAAGATATTGATGCTGCAGGCGAAAGAGCACACGGAGCACCCAAGGTAATTAACGGAAAGATTAATAAAGTGGTAGTTACCAAAAGTGGTAGGGGATATATCGATCCGATCGCAATTGTTCGTGATGTTGCCCCTAAGCAAATAGGATACCATGACTCAGCGGATTCTTTTCATAGAAAGTGGAAATGTATGTTTCTTCGAATGACTGAGGATGGAAGAAAGGTAGAGTGCGGGCATGTGCATGTGGGCATGTACCCTCCTGAGGAATGCCCAGGAGAGACGGATGCACAATTTCCTTACCAAGATGAAAATGGAACCTTAATTACACCAACCGGCGATCAAATAACTGGTTGGCGGATGCGACACGATGCCAACCATAAAGATTGTAGTTTAACGGAAAATCCTGCTCATCTCGATACTTTATTCTTAGCAAGAAAATGTTGGGGAACAAAAGTCAGTTATCAATTACATGACAACGCTTATTATCGAAACCCTTACAGTGACTGGTTGCCCATGGATGCGAATTTATCCGTTATTTGCGAAAATGGTAAAATTTTAGAAATTGTCGTAGAAGACAATGGATCAAATTATTATGCCTCACAAATCTATGTTGAAGGTTCGGGAACTGGAGTAGATGCTTTTCCCGTTTTTGACGAGTATGGCTTAAATACCTCGGTCATTTTAGACGATCCCAAGTTAAAGAATTTGGAACTGGATAAAATTTACAGGCCGAAAGGAGCAGGCCAAGGATTTCAAGAAAGATCTTGGGCATGGGACGAAACGGGAAACTCTTTATTTACTGTTACACGAGACGGAGACCCAGAAACATTCCCCAATGATCCTTTATCTGGTGATCCACAAGAAAGGGTAAGAGTCGTGGTAAGACACTCAGAAGATACTCCAAACTTGAATTCAATCTGGCATTTGGGAACGCCCATTTTGGCGGATCATCAGGGAGATCGTATATTTTCAGTAGAGGTAACGGAACCGGGGCTCTACTCAGCAACGAGAGACCTGTCTGGAGTCAGCATTGAATTCAACGGATCAGTGGCATTGGACCAAGATTTTAATGGAACGAGCGACTTTATTGCGGCTGTAGTCACTGGGCTTTCAACAAGTAGAATGACTAGATTAGTATTGGATGATAATGCCAGCTACGAGGATAATTCTTCGGGTACTGTAATTGAGCGAGGATTGTTTGATGAGCGTCCAAGCGCCCAGTTTCTTGATGGTCGTAATCTGTCGAACCTTACCAACTTTGGCTACGAGTTAGAAACATCTAGTGACTACATTCGTCTAAATGATGTTGTGGATTATGACCCGGACCCGAAGAAATCCTTTATCGAACTTTATATAGACGATCGTTTTCCCGCTCAGCTATTCTATGGTAATGGTGTAACTACGACTACCTCTCAAACGGTTCCTGCTTTCGGTAATCGGATTTTGATCTCTGATCCAGTCCCTGGATCAAGCTGGGCAATCAATGAACCTCTAACAAAAAGACAGTATTCTTACACCGACCAAAACGGACAGTATGCATTTGGAAATTTAGATCCGGGAATGTACAATGTATCAGTTTTCTTGGAGGATATTAAGCTTCAGGAAAGTTCTTTTCGTCCCCAAGCAGATCCTTACCGTATTTCGCAGGTTTTATATGTTCCTGGTTTCCCGGAATTAACCTTAGAAACCGATAATTTGGGCCGGGGAATTAGTTCTTTGGTTTGGACATTGGAATCAAGAAACCTAGCAAGACCATCAGCTCAGTTAAATGCTGAAGATGAATTCCTTCAGGAATTTTATAATAAAAGGCTGGAGGGTATTGGCCGTGGGTTTGATCCAGCAGGAGACCCTCCTGAACTTATCTTTATTCCCGACCCAGATAATTTGTCGACAAGTAAACCAAACTTAACCGTTGCTATAAATGTGGATGGCTCTTTAACGCTGCAAATTGTTGATGACGATAACACAACAGTCTTTTTTCCCGGTGATCGCTTTACTATTATTTATAACAATTCAATCTCCGGAGTAGATTTCTTTGAGAGTTATTATTTTTCGGAATCTAACAGTACTATAAATTACGGGTCTGGAGGATCGCAAGCATTGGGTGCTCCCAACCTTTTTCTTTTTCCTGATGACGGGGGAGGTTTAAACCCCCTTGAAGTTCCTTTATCGACAAACTTTCGTGGTGATCAGCCTTTTAATTTAAACGCACTAGTTTATGATGCCAATGGATCTATTATAACTCCAACTCCACAAATTGATTGGAATATAACCTTAGACTTTAATGCATCTGACGGAAACAACAGTCGAGTTGCACAACTTGAAGACTCCTTGAGTAATCGAGACCTTAATGCTTCTGGCGAACAAGTGAGACTTTTTCTATACTCCACACTGCGAAAAGGAGTGGGAAGTATAAATGGCTTTAATATTTTGGCAGGAGGAGAAAATTACGCAGTGGGCGATCGGTTGCGTTTTTCTGAAGGATATGGATTTGACGCAAATATAACTGACATAAATTCAACCAATGGTGCAATCACTGGCATTCAACTGAACTATCGTGGATTTGGTATTTCAGAATCCGCAGTGTTATCGATTTGGGATGCAAACTACAGCAGTTTATCTGCAGGTATTGGAGCAGTGATAAAACCAGTTTTTCCAAGTGGCGTATTGGTTTTGGATGTGAATACAACTTTAGCAAACGGAACTACACTTAGTAAGCAATTGAGGGTTCGTCCGTCCAATAGTAATTTTTTAAATAGTCGAGAAAAATGGCTTAACCAATACCTCGATTCGTTCATGGAACAAGATGCCTTATGGTGGCTCGAAGATCCCGATAATTTGGGTTATACCCATCAGGATGAAATAAATGCGGGGACAGACCCACTTGCTTTAGATACCGACCTAGATGGCAGGAACGATGTTGAAGAGAGTAGGGTTAATCCATCTGGTTTTACTTCAAACCCATTAATATATGATACCGACGCAGATGGTTGGAGTGACGACAAGGAAAACACGGAAAGAACGAACCCAAGGTCAAAAGATACAGATGGAGACGGACTTTTAGATCCTGAGGATTTAGATCCTTTAAATTCATCAGGGGATGGAATTATTTCAGGAAGGATATTCAAAAAAAGTGTATACGGGGACAAGCAACTCTTCTTTAGGTATGCTGCACCTGCAAATATTAATAGTACACAATGGAAATCATCTTGGACGGGAGAACCAGCAAGCTTTTATCTATCGGGCCTAACAGACGGTACTTACACCATCCAAGCTTTTGTCAACTGGGATGGCTCAGCAGATAATAATTACACATATGGCGAACCTATTGCAGAACATAATGTTACCTTAGCAAACGGGGTTAATGTCTATGGAGTTAGTTTGATTCCGATAGATCCAGATCCAATCCTTTACTTCAAAAATCCACCATCTTCTTTTCCTAATAACGGAATTACTGTAGTAAATGATAAGCTTACCGATATCAATGATACACAATTTAGGCATTTAGAACAAAATATAACTGTTGAGTCCAATGCATCAAATGCCCAAAATTTGAGTGAATTTGAGTGGGGCATCATAGGCTCTGACCCTTCCTATGGAATGGTGGATAACAACCTTAGTTCAATCAGAGGAGTATGGTTTGAAATTTTAGAACAGGATTCAAACTTTACCAGCTATTTAAATTCGCCATACGGAAATTCTACTGCCCGATTCGACCTAAGTTCCATACCAGTGGGAAAATATTCTCTTACCTACACCGCAAGAGATAAATTTTACAATTATGCAGAGGAAACATTAACGCAAAATATCGAGATCAGGGATGCACAAGCCCCTTATTTATCTTTGCTTTTTCAAGGTGGCGGGGTAACTACGCTTCCTGATTCATTGCCCGAGGCGGATGGCTTGCTTAACTCGAACAGCAGTGCTGTACTCGAATGGAATGTTACCGAGCAATTGAGGTTAAGCGACCAATTTGCAGATGATGCTGAAGTGTTGATCCAATTGTTTGATCTCAAAAATCATTTTGAAAATGATTTTGAAAATGATAATCAGCAGGACTGGAATGTAACAGTAAGCTTTTCGACTTCTTATGATTATAACTACACAAATGTAAGTGATATAGAGGCACTTTCGTTAACCTATGGTATTCCAGTTATTCATGATGAGTATTTTGAGTTAAATACGACTAACCTTGGAACCTATAAACTGGAATTTATCGTTTCTGATCAGGCGGGTAATGAATTGGATTTTACTTTGTATATTGTTGTTAAGCCGGGAGTGGTTGCAGAAATCACCGCAGTGGATGGCTACCTGAGTAACGCGACAGTTATTTTTGATGCCGATGGGGATGGAATATCTGACCTAAATCGTAAATTTTACACTAATGAGTATGGAAAGGCCCAAATCATTCTTAGCCAAAGGGAACTGGAGGCATTTGACTTAAATAGCAATGGAAAGCTGGATTCAGATGAGGGCAAATTTATTGTTATTGGAGGAATTGATACCAGTACCGGAACCAAGTTCTCAGGTAAATTAGTTGCCGATGCCAACGCATCCGTTGTCTCTCCACTTACCACAATGATTTCGAAAATGATGGATCTTGGAGCAAGCAAGCAAGAAGCCTTGACCGCACTCTCCTTGGCCCTGGAACTTGATTCATCGATCGACCTTACCAATTACGATCCTATACAAAGAGCATTTGAGGGAGATGAGCGGGCCGCCAGTGTGATGATGGCAAATTTACGTATGGCCAACCTGGTAAATCAAGCTGAAGGCTTACTGCTTGCCTTATCGGAGGACTATCAAGGGTATGAAGTTGGTTCCAATCTTCTAGAAGAAATTGCCAAAGGTCTACCAACGCAGGCAACCTCTGGCTCGTTAGACCTTGAAAGTGCATTGGTCGATGCCTTGCCTATTGCCCTTGCATCCGTGGGGACCGCAGGCGAACTTTCCCTAGAGGATCAGTTGGCTATGTTTCAATTGATGGCGGATTTGGATCAATCCATATCAAATTCCAGTGAAGGCGAAGATTTTTCATCCCTAATGCTTCGCCAAAAAGAGATCATTCTTGATTTGGAAAATTTATTTGATGGTATAGACGAGGAAGGATTAGACCTTAGAAGCCATCAGTTGCTGATTAATTATGAAACCGGCGGAACTGCAGGAGGTTCGGGCATTTATCCTTATGGATCCAAAGTCACCATCTTTGCAAATGCTGAAGAAGGGTATGCTTTCAATGGATGGACTGGAGATGGTGCTTCCGAAGCCAATGCTTCTTCTACTTTTGTAGTTATGACCAGGGATCATAATCTTACTGCCCAATTCACGCTTCAAACTTATGAAGTATCTGTCCTGGTTCCATCTGGAGGGACTGTTACGGGGGCTGGGTCTTATCAGCATGGGGAAACTGCAAATTTGATTGCCACTGCTAATACAGGTAGTGAATTTATCGGATGGTCGAGTAATGGAATCGACCTAGGCTCAACGGCAAATTATTCCGCACTGGTTGATCAAGATTTGTTTTTGGTTGCACGATTTACTCAGGCTACACCCTTGCTAGAGCTTTTGCCTGAGACTGGGGGCAGGGTAGTGGGAGAGGGAAGTTACGCTCTTGGTGAAACGGTTCACATTCAAGCTTTCGCAGACGAAGGGTATGTATTTTCAGGTTGGAGCGGGGCGGGTGCGTATGATGCGAATTCCTCTTCCACCTTTGTGGAGATGAACGAAAATCGTTCTTTGACTGCCACATTTGTACTACAACCTGCGGAGACATATTCGCTAGAATTGGAGTCCAGTCCTTCACAGGGAGGAAGAACCAGTGGGACGGGTGCCTATTCTTATGGAGAAACCATCAATATTTCGGCGGTGTCTTTACCGGGTTATGTTTTCGAGGAATGGATTGGCCAAGGAATGGTTAATCCGAATGAGCCCAATACCTTAGTCGTTCTTTCAGGCAATTTTTACTTATTCGCTAAGTTTAAGCCCTTGGAATATCAAATAACTGTTCAATCCACAACAGGGGGTGTGGCTTTAGGAGGGGGTAAATATCCATTCTCTTCTTCTGTTAATTTAACGGCTGTACCTGCTATTGGGCATCGTTTTGTAGGTTGGAAGGGTACAGGTATAACTGACCCTTCGGATCAGAACTTGGTGGTCAAGGTAGAAGAAAATCGAACATATGATGCGGTATTTGAACCTATGTCTCACAACCTAAAGATTATCACTTCATCGGGTGGATTGGTTATTGGTGGGGGCAATTTTTCTCATGGATCCACCGTTCAAGTTGAAGCAATCCCAGCTACAGGCTATCGTTTTGATGGCTGGTTGGGAGAAGCCATCATCAATAAAGAAGTGATAACCACGACCCTTTTATTGACAGAGGATACGATAATAGAAGCAAGTTTTGTCCTGGCCGAAAATTATTTTACTCCCCGAGCAGAAAACTTTGTCCTGGAAATTGACCGAACTGATTTTCAACCTTTGGAAACCATTTATACAATTGCTGGTGAAGATGGGGATGGGGATGCGATTACTTACCAACTTATTTCCGGGAATCTCGACAAAGATGAGGATGGTATTCCTCTTTTTGAACTGCAAACCAACGGCTCCTTATTGATGCTTGATCCTGATGAGATTTTCTTGTCTGCAGGAGCAACTATTCCCTTGAAAATTTTGCTGCAGGATACAGGAGGAAAAAGCTCGGAGATTCAGGCAACAGTTCATATTCAAAATTCGTTTGTATTTAATAGCACCTCATTAGGAAGCGGTTGGTATGAATCTGACTGGTTTGGTGTCTTCCTAAGTAAAGACAATACCTGGGTTTATCATCGTCGACTGGGCTGGCTTTATGTCCAATCAATTGACTTAGAATCTTACTGGATTTGGGATCCTGTTTTGGAAGATTGGTTATGGACGGATGAAACTTTCTTTCCCTGGACTTATTCCAACTCTTATTCCAGTTGGTATTATTTTAACTTAGAATCAGAAAAAGTTAGATTTTTTGATCATAATCTACAAAAGTGGAAACTTCGCCCATGATTCAACCCACGGCTCTATTGAACAAAATTTTACAAGCAACTACTTTCCTTGTTTTGTTGACGGTTGGGTTGCAGGCACAAACCGATCCTAATTTCGTCGACTTGGGTATCCGTTTCATCACCACACCCCCAGCTGAAGTAAAAATTAATCAGGTATTTTCTGTACAGGCAGAGGTTTATTTGGATTCAAATACAACCACAGTACCCGCTGGTGAAACTGTAACCGCTGAGGTTACCTTGGTGGATCCGGACGGATTCATCATACAATCAGTCCCTCAGACTTGGAGTGGTTTTAACGAGGATACCGCCGGTACAATTGCTAACGAGTCAGGCCAACTTCTTCTTCAGGTTCCTTGGTCGCAAGCTAGCAAGTGGTCTGAAACAGCTTTATGGAAAATTGTATTACGATTAACCGCCAGCTCGGTAGAATCCGATCTTGGGGATAATTTAGCTGAACACAGCTTTTCTATACAACTTCCAGACCTAGGTGTTTCCATTAGCAATGTAACCTCAACTGATCCCTTGACTGGTGCAGAAACGACTAACTTTGTACCCAATACCAACTATACGGTCTCCGGAACCGTTACCAATACTGGAGAGGTAATGACTCAACCATCTGTTCGCACCGCAGTTGTTGCTCAACTCAGAAGGCTCGTCCCTCTCACAGAAGGTCAGTACGGACTAGGTACTGTGATGGATGAACAGTCGATAGTTTTTCCAAGTGCGGACGATCCCTTGCTGTATCTTCCCCCTAATGCAAGTAGCGAATTTATGATAGGAAATTTGTTTCTGCCCGCCGATGCCACCGGTTCATTTGTTGTAACTCTAGAGGTAAACCCTGCAGATACTGTAGGTGGTAGAATCATGATGGAGCAATCCTACACCAATAACTTCCGGGTTTTCCCGTCTGTTCCAGTAGATGAAAATAGCGATGGAGAAATAGACTTTTATCAGGGAAATATCATTGAAGTTGGTTCAGGGGATGAGAATGCCACTAGTTTCCCTCAATTGGAATTTGTTCCCAACAGTTATAACGGGGAAAAAGGTACTTTTCGTGGGCTTGATCCAGCCTTTATATCTTTCGCAATACGAAACAACGGAACTCGCCCAGTAGCTGCAGGAGATGAAATTTCTGCATCGGTATTATTGTCAAAAGATCTTCAAGTGGATGATAGCGATTTTATACTGCGTGAGTTTGATTTGGGGGGGAACGGAATAGGCCTGGGAATGCTCGCTGGCGAAACCATCAATTTAACCTGGTTTCAACAATTGCCCGATAATTTTGAGGGCGATTACTACTTGATTGTGGAAATGAATAACCGAGGAACCCCAAGAATAGCAAATGTAGATACAACCCCTATCTTTTCTCTTTCCAGTCAAGGGAAAGGCACAACAGGTTTAGTACCAACAGATACCACAACTTCCACACTAGCTTCAGAGCGTCCAAGTTCTGGCAAGGATGGCAGGTATGTTGTTTATGAAAAGTCTGTACCTGACGCGAACGGGGAAAATTTCCAACAGATATTTTTACTCGATACGCAAGCTCCCGCAGCAATGCCCCTGCTTATTAGTAAATCCTTTAACGATCCCAGCAGTCAATCTTCAGGAAATGGGAGCAGTCTCAGGCCGCAAATAAGTTTGGATGGCACAACCGTGGTTTTTCATTCCAGGGCAAGTGATTTGGTCCCGGGAGATACAAATGGCAAAGAAGATATTTTTCTTTATCGAGTAGCTTCGAATACACTCCTTAGAGCCGTAAATGATCAAGACCAACAATTTAATGGTAGAAGTTTGTACCCAGCAGTAAACGGAGATGGCTCAAAAGTAGTTTTTGAATCTGATGCCACCAATGCAGTTTCTCAAAACCTTAATCTTCAAAACCAAATTTTTCTATGGACCCTTGACCCATCAGGTGGTGGCACGATTACTGCCCTGACTAATGGAAATGGAAATTCTTACAACCCATCGATTGATGAATCTGGGAACCGTATCGTATTTGATTCTTTTGCGACCAACTTGTTAGATGGCAGTCTTCATACCAGTGGGTCGACCTTTTTATCTTCCGGAGATGTTAATTCTCTTCGCGATATTTACTTTTTGGATTTAACAGCTAATAAAATTTATTTGGCTAGTTTGAACTTTGATCAAGAACAATCGCTAGGAGGTGCTTCCATGCTACCTAAAATTTCGGGTGATGGGCAAAGAATGGTGTTTCAGTCTAAGGCTCAAAATTTTGTTTCCGGTGCTGGTATTGCAACGGTTGTAGTTACCGAGGGCGGTGCTGGGTATTTTGGAACTCCGAGCATCGAGTTAGTAGACGAAGGCTTTAATAGTAATGGAGCACCAGGATCAGGAGCAGTTTTAACTTTCAAACCAGATGGAATTAACGCGTTAAACGAACTAAAAGACGATGCAATTTTAGTAATAAATACTGGCTCTGGATATATTAAACCAAATATTCAAATTATTCCAGACCCTGCATTTCCATTGCCAACTTACGAGGCAAAAGTCACTGCCTATTTATCAAATCCAGAAGGTGATGTTTATTATGTCAATGTTGCTGACTTAAATGGAACGACTGAGGGAAATTCAAATATTCCAAGTTATTCCAGTCGAGTTAGTCAATCCGTGGAAAATCAGACTGGGGGTAATTTTGGCAGTCGTGAACCGAGTATAAATTACGATGGTTCGAAGATCGTTTATTCCACAAAATCCTCTAATTTACTTCCCGAATCCATCAACCGGGATGATGGTAAAACTTTCTACAACTCAACCTTTGAATTACCTACGGCCAGTGCGGTCTTGGTAGGTTCCATTGCAGAAATAGAAATAGAAAATTCCGGATCGGGATACAGTGGAGGGTTTTTAAATATTGAAGACCTTTCAGGTACAGGTTTTGGGGCAGAAGCAAGTTACGAAGTGGATCAGCGAGGGCGAATCGTTTCAATACAAATAATTAATTCTGGAGAAAACTACAGGCTGGAAAGTACTCAGATTAGTGTTGCGGAACCACTTGGGGGTTCTGGGTTTCTTGCTGGACAAGCTCGTTTTTTCCCCACCCAGGGATTGGGAGAAACCCGTTCGGGTGGTGGTAGAATTTACAAAGTTGAAATGAATAGCTATGGCCTTGGATATAAAATCGGGGAGGACGAAAATGCATCCTTTTCTGATCTCGTACAATTTGAGGGAGATGGAGCAGACCTTAACGGAGATGGTTTTCCCGATGGTCGTCTTAATCCTGACCGTGTACACAACTTTGGTGGAAGTCTTTACTTGGAGCAAAAGTTTCAGGTTGAGATACTTTCAGGCAGTTCCGGTTTGGTTGGTGCGGATATTCTCAATACTACACTAACTATTTCGGATAAAAATAACACGCTTGAGCCTCTAATTGTAGAGTTTGAAGAAGGAGCAGGCTCTTCCGGACGCCCAACCATATCCATTACGCTTGGATCGACCACCAAATCAGATATCCGCAACGGATTGATTCAACTCATAGACACACACATGGACATTGCTACCTCTGGAGTAGTGTCTCGAGGACCGTTGATAGAAAATAATCAATCCAACGGAAGTACCTTTACTTTTTCAGCTCTCTCAGGCCGTTTTACCACCAACAATCCATCAGCAATAAAAGTAATTGAGGAATCCAATATGCTGATTATGGGCTCTGGCTACACAACTGTTACTCCCGTAATTAATCAGGTGCCTAGTATTTACGGATTTTCTGAGATACGAAACGACCCGAGTTATTCAATTAATCAAGAAGCAGGAAGAATGACTCTTCTTGCCCAAAGGGATGAAGAATCAGACGATATTTACTTATTTGATCTTTCCTCAAACACTAATACCAGGGTTAGTAAAAGTTCATTTGGTACTCCTGCTGGATACCTTACCAACAACTTAGCACCTAGCCCACCTAGTAATCGGTTTCCTTTTATTAGCGGGAATGGAAGGTTTGTATTCTTTAGCTCTGATAGTTCTGGTATTGAAGGATTATCTTTTCAGCATAGCAACCAGTTACCTACCGATAACAGTCCGACTAGAAGTTTATTTGTTAGGGACTTAAAGACCTCATTAATAGCCGATAGTGCTGCCACTTTGACTATGCTCTTTCCTTCGAGTGACCTTAATCACAGCTTTGCTCCAGAAAGTAATGTACCTGTCATTGCTGACCTGAACTTTTCTGGTAGCTATTCTGGGGTTGGTATGATTCTCAACCAATCGTTCATTGGGAATATGACTGAATTTGGTGGGGGAGGCGTTAGTAATTCCTTTCAGTCCGGTAGATTTTCGGCATCTATTCCTGATTTAACAAGCGGGGAATACTCTTTGCAATTGGTTGCCTATGGTATGGATAACGAGATTTTGGCTACAAGTTCCATCCGAAGATTCACCATTTCCAGTTACAGTGGATCTTTGCCCCCAACAGTAAGCTTGGCGGATCCATCGGCATTTAATGCAGTTACCTCCACATCGATTATTCCCTTGAGTGCCAGTGGGGAAGACCCGGATGGCGCATTGGTCGATATCCAATATTTTGTGGATGGTGTCGCCTATGGTAGCCCATTGTTGAGAAAAGCAGGAATAACCGAATTGTCTCAAAACTATGCTACTCAGCTTGACTTGTTTTCGATTACCCAGGCGACTGGAGAAGACCAAGGAATACGAAGCATTTTTGTAATTGGTCGAGATAACAGCGGAAACTATGTCACTTCTGATATTCATAGCATTTCCTTTACGAGCGGTAGCCAGGCTCCCGAAATTAATATACCTTCCGGCTATCTTGATTTTGAATTAAACCAGACCGATTTTAATGCGACCTTAGTGGGTGGTGCCATAACGGGCATCGTTTTAGAAAAACCAGTTGGCCAGGACATACTCTCTGCGGTTGCCAGTATAGATAGCACCGAGATCACATCGGATAGTGGGGCTCAAATTACTCCAGTTATTGATAGTGACCCAGACTCGGAAGATTTTGGGAAAATAACAGGGTTTACTATAGATCTAGACTCTGGTGGAACCGGATACCAGGAAGCAGATTTACACATCAAAGTAATCCCAGTAATCCGAGCTATTAACGAGGGGGTCCCCGCACAAGCAGGTGTTACCTATGCTTATGAATTCAACGCTACAACTTTAGAAAATGTATTTTGGTATTCAGATATTGCATTGCGCCAAAATATCGACGGATCCCTTAGGGTAGGTAGTGGCTATGTAGTATCCCCTCGTATGATTACCCCTCCATTCGAATACATCGTTTGGGAGGGTAAGAGTTATGAGAGATTGGCCTTAAGTCCATCCACGACCAATACCAGTTCAGTAGAACCTTTCAACATAGGCCCTTGGTATTCTCTGCTCGATGGGGTGGAGATTATAGGTGGATTTACCCAATCTCCTGTAATCATTGAGGTCAACGCCACACAAACTGCGGAAGCGATAGAGTATGTCAGCTTGGTTATTGATGGGCAAACCAGCGAAGATCTCACTAAAACAACCCCGCCATACAGTTTTAGTTGGGTTCCTGATGCCGTTAAAAACTATTCAATTTCTGCGATCGTTCGGGATGTTGCGGGTAATGTAAACTCCACCCCCTTGCATTTCATTTCTGTGGAAAATTACGAGGGCGGGGGGATCAGTATGTCCTTGCTTGGAGAGTCCAACTTTAGTGTGGAGTCCAATGGCCAGCTCCCCTTGGTTGTTCAGGCTAGCTCTGCATCCGGAGAGGGCTCCAATAGTGGAATCGCTCAGGTGGACTTTTATATCGATAACAAAAAAGTGGGCTCTGCAAAAAACAGTACAGGAAATTTATTTCAAACGATTATAGACTTGGAACCCCTTAAGCTTAGGCAGGGAGAACATGAAATCACCGTGGTTGCCCGCGATAAGGTTGGAAATTATGCAGGTACATTTTCCAGTAAATTAACAAATTTAAAGGATCGTATGAACCGGATTCTCAATATCCTTCCCCCTCTGCCCAAAAATCCTCCGGTCATCGAGCTCGTCAGTCCACAACAAGAAATTACCATAACCAAGGGATCGAGTATCCGCTTGTCCGCATTTGCCAGTGATCCGGACGGTGGACTTAAGGGAACCCAATTTATAGCGGGTCAAAACACATTGCCTGTTTGGAATGGCAAACTCGACTTTAATGGCTCTCTTCCAGCGGACGGTTCTCTGCTCACCCTAGAAGATGGTACAGGTAATGCACCCGTCACTGTTGAATTCGATCGCGATGGCTTGGTATCTGGAGGAA
>NZ_CAXLML010000178.1:0-20216 GCF_964187505.1 Candidatus Chordibacter forsetii | reverse complement strand
ATTTCGTCCGTTTTTTGGAGTTCCAATGCATCCAGGAACCACTGCTTCGCTTCGTCATTTTCATAAGGACTGCGGTTTTTGAATAAAAAACCAGTACCGGGAAACAAGTGTTTTTTCTCTTCATCTGTGCTTCGGTTGCTCCGAGGGTTACCCAAAGCGGATAATGTCATCACGATTGAAAAGATAAACAGTAGAGAAGTACGGGTGGTGTAAAATTTCATTAAGATAACGACCTAGAAACGAATGAGGGTTGAAGACCAAGTCAAGCCTGCACCAAAAGCAACTAATAAACCCAGTTGCCCGCGCTGGACATTTTTTGAACGAATCGCTTCGTCCAATGCCAAAGGAATAGATGCGGCAGAGGTATTTCCAAAACGGTCCAAATTACAATAAAATTTATCAAGAGGTACCTTCAATCTTTGGGACAAACTCTCAACAATCCTCATATTGGCCTGATGGGGAATAATATGATCAATTTCATCTATTGAAATTTTATGGTCATCTAAGAGTTTTCGGCAGGAAGATTCCATAACCCGAACAGCAGACTTGAATATTTCCCGACCGTTCATTTTTAAAAAGTGTTTTCTATCGCTAATACTTTCGGGGGTTGCCGGCTGGGCCGAACCACCGGCTGGCTGGCATAGCCATGAAGGGTTCGATCCATCGGCCCCACAATAAAAGCCGAGAAGTTCAATACCCTCGCCTTCTTTTGAGAGTACTGCAGCACCGGCCCCATCTCCAAAAAGGACACAAGTGGTACGATCTTGCCAATCCATAATGCTCGACATTTTTTCTGCACCTATGACCAAGGCTTTTCTATATCTACCGCTGGAAAGCATGGCATCGGCCACATCAAGGGCATAAAGAAAGCCTGAACAAGCAGCCTCAAGATCAAAGCAGGCGACCTTACCCAAGCCTAGTTTGTGCTGCAGCAAGCAGGCAGTAGAAGGAAAAGGCATATCTGGAGTAATTGTAGCAACAACGACTAAATCAATTTGATCGGGTAAAACATTAGCATCTTCAAGGGCAATTTTAGCCGCCATACAGGATAGATCGCTCGTAGATTGATCTTTGCTTGCAAACCTTCTCTCTTTGATACCTGTACGGGCACGAATCCATTCATCAGAAGTATCGACAGTCTTACTGAGTTCTTGGTTATCCACTACCCGATCAGGGCCAAAAGAACCCATTCCGAGAATACGAGTATGAATAAGATTAGCCATGGATAATAATAAGTCAGTCTTGTCCGCTTGACTGAGAAAATGGCCGTAGTAGATCATTTGCTCCGCGAATATCATCCTGCATTTGACCAAGTATATCGTGCCTAACTAGATCTAGTGCTATTTTGATCGCACCAGATACATGATTACGATTTGAGGAACCGTGTGCTTTAATTACATTGCGACTCAATCCAAGCAAAGGAGCTCCTCCAAATTGTTCAGGATTTATTCGCTGTTTCAGACTACGAAAGGCACCCATCGAGAGCAGTGCACCCGTTTTTCGCAGAGCGTTTCGTTTCAATTCCTCATCAAGAAAACTTCCAATTAATTTACTTAAGGACTCACAAGCCTTGAGCACAATGTTCCCGACAAAACCGTCACACACCACGACATCGACCACATTGTCAAATATTTGAAAACCCTCAATTAATCCTGCATAATTTATGATAGAACCGTCAATGTCTTTAAGCATTGAGTGGGCCTCATTAATCAATTCATTTCCCTTTCCTTCCTCAGTACCAATGGTAAGCAGTCCAACTTTGGGACGAACCAAACCAAGGGCTACTCGAGCATAATTCGATCCAAGAATAGCATTCTGAACGATATGGTAAGGCTTAGGATGCGGATTAGCTCCTGCATCCAAAAGTGTGAAGTATCTCTCTCGGCCTGGCCAAATCGTACAGAGGGCAGGCCTTTCTACCCCTTCTAAAGTTCTAAGCTTTATCGCTCCACCTGCCATTAAACAGCCAGTGTTTCCACAACAAAGCAAAGCATCGGCCTCTTTCTCCTTAAGTGCATTAAGGGCTAAAGCCATGGATGACTTTTTTTTGTTTTTAATTCCCGCAATAGGCTTTTCATCCATTGCCACAACCTCAGGTGAATGACGAACTTCGTGATGGATTTTTTGCCATTCTGAATTTTCGGATAATAGCCCGAAAATTTCCTTTTCAGGACCAAACAACAAAAACTTTAGGTCACGAGGAACAAACGAAGAGGACTTAACTATCCCAGATAACACTTCAGAGGGACCCTTGTCCCCCCCCATAACATCTACAGCAAGTGTAATTCGAGCCTCTGGCTTGGCCATGCAGCTCTGCGCTGGTGGTTAAACCTCTAAGTCCAGAACTTGACGACCGCGATACTCACCAGTTTCTGGGTTTACGCGGTGGGGTCTAGTAAAAGTTCCGTCTGGCTCTTTGATGAGTAAGGGGGCTTTAAAGCGGTTGGCACCACGACGTTTGCGACTGCGTTGCTTGGATTGTTTTCTTTTAGGCTGTCCCATAGTGCTTCCTTTAAATCATTCCTAAGGAACATCGTCAAGAACACTGTATGCCTAACATAGCATTCAATCCTACCATTAAAACTCCACACACATCGATAAAATCAAAAAACCCAAGACCAACCGATACCAAACAAACAAGCCCAGGCCCTTTCGAGCCAAATAGCCGACCAACCAACGGACCGAAAAAGCGGCAGCAACTCCAGCAACCAAGCAACCAAAAAACATGGGCCCATACTCTAGGTTTGCCAATAAGGTTTCTCCCTTGGTTAGTCCTTTATATGCTGCGGCAGCGGTTAATGTAACCAAGCCCAAAAGAAAGCTAAACTCAGCAGCTTGCCCACGAGAAAGCCCGACCAAATATCCTCCCACAATTGTCATCATTGAACGACTCGTTCCCGGGCACATTGCAACACACTGTAACAGGCCAACAACCAAGCAGTTTCGAATATTTAGTTCGTTCAAGTTTTTTCCGCTGCCAAGATCTGCCCCATCTAACTTTCGCTTTCGCTTCTCTGCCCAGTGCATTAATCCCGCACCTAAAATTAATGAGATTGCCACAGGGACTGACCCAAAAAGGTATGATTCAATCCAAGAATCCAAAAAGGGGCCCAACGCGGCCGCCGGAGCAAACGCGGCCAAAATATTAATGCCCAGTTTCTTTCCCTTTGGGTCCAACCCCAAAAAACCGAGCAGGATAGTCGATATTCTCCGAGCATAGAGCAAAGCAACCGCTAGAATTGCTCCAGCTTGTATAACAATTAAGTAGGCATCAACCGCTTCTTCTTGAGATGCATCCATCGAGGATGGGTCCATTATCTGTTCTTTGACTAGTATAAGATGTCCAGTGGATGAGATTGGTAAAAATTCAGTAATTCCTTCAACTAAACCAAGCACCAACGCATCCCCATACCCAATAATGGAATTAGTTTTCTCTCTGCCCTCTTCTTCGGCTGTTAGAAAAGCCGGGACCAAAATTAGTGAGATAAGAAATAAGATGATTTTTGATTGTAGCATTATGGATGCATCTTTTATTTGATGACTTTAGGAAGACGGGCAAGTTCATACCTGTTAAATTTATCGGCCAAGCCGCCCTCCCAATCTCTACAAATGAAAAATACTTTACTCGAATATGTACCCTACTTGGATTCTGGAAATGATCTGAGCTTCGATCAAATTACCGAGGCAGCCAGTCTTTTAATAAACGAATCTATTAATCTCGAAAGCAAAAGTGATTTTTTAAAAAGTCTGGCGAACAAAGGAGAAACCAATGTTGAGTTCTCGGGGTTTGTTTCTGCCTTCCGCAGCTTTGCCCGAAATCCCGAGCTAGAGGACTATTCAGGCCAAGCCATCGATCTTTGCGGTACAGGCGGTGATCGTTCAGGCAGTTTTAACATATCTACCTTTGTATCTTTATTGGTGGCAGCAGGTGGTGTTCCTGTTATCAAGCATGGAAATCGATCTGTAAGCTCGAAGTGCGGCAGTGCAGACCTGCTTGAGGCACTGGGTATTCCTTTGGAAACTCAATCCGATCGCCTAAAAGCAAGCCAGGATCATTTAAACTTTTGCTTTTTATTTGCACCTCATTTCCATCCCGCTTTTAAACACCTTGCCCCAGTGCGCAAAGCCTTAGCCGGGGAAGGTGTAATCACCCTCTTCAATCGATTAGGTCCTTGCTTAAACCCAGCCTTACCCGCTTATCAAATTCTTGGAGTCTACGACCCTGCTTATTTGGAACAAATCGCTCATACCCTTAAGGCAAACGGAAGTAAGTCTGGATGGGTCGTACATGGTAAAACAGCGGATAATACTTCCCTCAAAATGGACGAATTAACCGCATGCGGCCCAAATTTAGTTCGTGCTTACGGGATGGATGGGGAAAATCAAACAACAACCTTTAGTCCGAATCATTGGGGGCAAGCAACCCACCCATCCACTGATTTAAAAGGAGGGTCACTGGAACAAAACCTCTTAATTTTCGATTCTCTGCTTACGGGGAAAGCACCCCCTGGTCTGCGGGCAAGTATTATCATGAATGCCAGTACTGCCTTTTGGGTTGCCGGCAAAGTTAAATCTCTAACCGAGGGAGTGGAACAGGCAAAAGAATTGTTAGACGGAAATGGTCTCTCCAGTTGGTTAAATAAAGCAAGGAAGTTTTTTGCATCATGACTAAGTATTTCGGTACGGATGGAATCCGCGGGGTTTACGGATCCCCCACCATGAACGATTCGTTCGCCCAGAAGGTGGGATTTGCAATCGGAGAGTTTTTAGCTCAACAATCGCCGACTCCCGTTGTAATCATTGGGCGAGATACTCGGCCGTCGGGAGCTTCGCTACAAAAGTCTATCACTCAAGGATTATTAGCTACTGGAGTTCGGGTACATGATGCGGGAATCCTGCCTACACCAGCTTTGGCATTTGGAGTAATTCATAAACGAGCGGACTTTGGGGTAATGATCACTGCCTCACACAACCCTCACCCTGACAATGGAATCAAATGTTTTTCCTCCCTTGGCACAAAGCTCGAGCAAGAAGAGGAGGAAATCCTCGAAAGCCTGATTGATCAAAATCATGCCGTTCCCCATGATTCTGATACCAGTCACCCCCAACCATTGGTAAAAGACTATCTCTCCCAGGTTTCGAAATTTTTCTCAGAACTAAACCTCTCTGGCACCCGTGTTTGCCTTGACCTGGCAAATGGAGCGACATGCGAGACGACCCCCCGGGTTTTTAAAAACTTGGGAGCATCCGTGATTACCTCCCATCGTGGAGAAGGGATAATTAACAAAGGGTGTGGCTCCGAGGATTTACAATCTTTACAACTGCTCGTACAAAAAGAGCAGGCCGATTTAGGAATCGCTCATGACGGGGATGGAGACCGTGTACGATTTGTTGATTCGAAGGGCAGGGTTGTGGATGGTGACCAAATTCTTGGTCTTCTTGCTTTGCAAGCACAACGGGACGGAAAATTAAACGCATCCAAATTTGTTGCCACCATTCATAGTAATAGTGGACTTAAGGCCTCACTTTCTAAAATGGACATTTCTACCCTTACCTCTGATGTCGGAGACAAAAATGTTTATTTAAAAATGTTGGAAACCGGATGCAATTGGGGCGGTGAATCATCCGGTCATATTATTTGTACAGATTACTTACCCACAGGTGATGGTCTTTTTGCTGCTCTTTCTGTGCTCCAAGCAATGAAGGATCAATCTCGTTTACTCGAAGATCTGGCCAAGCAAATTATATTGTGGCCTTCTTTGTCCGGATCCTTTGAGGTTTCCAAAAAAGTTCCAATACAAGAACTGCCCGAACTTTTTAAAACTGTTCAAAAAGAAGAAAAGATTCTCAAAGACGAGGGTCGCATTTTACTTCGTTATTCAGGTACAGAATCGAAAGTTCGGTTACTCGTGGAAGCTACTTCTGAAAAATTAGTACATTCAAGTTTCCATAACATTAAACTAGCCATTCAAAATTCGTTATCGTCAACCTGAATATGGTTAGCTACTTATGACCTTCTATTATGATCGAAGAAATTAAAATTGCCGACTTAGACCCACGGCAAATTAAGCAATTAGAAGGCGCTGACCGAGCCATTGCCCAAGACCCTAATTATTCCATCGATATCTACTCAGCAATTCTCAAGCAATCTCCGGGATGCCTGGAACTACGCAAACGGCTAAGGGGACAACAACTCAAAATTGCCAAGAATTCGAACAAGGGTATGAGCTCGCTATTCGGCAAGATCACGAATGCACCTTTTCTATTTAGAAGTAAATCAGGCAAGGATCCGGAGTTGGCGATTGGCTCAGCAGAAGAACTTATTGCTAAAAATCCCTTTAACATTGCTGCCCATCACATGCTTGCTGATGCCTGTGCTCAACTGGAAATGAACGGAACCGTTGTCTTTGCTTATGAAACCATTCGTTCGATTCAGCCCAAAGACCTTGCCAACCTCAAAAAACTGGCCAACGCCTACCTGGAATCCGGACAGTCTGATTTAGCCATTCAAACTGGAAATGCCATCCTGGAAATTAACCCATCCGATGGAGATGCTGAGGATATGATGAAGCGGGCTTCGGTTGCCGTAGCCATGACTCAAGGAAAATGGGAAGGATCATCTAATTTTCGCGAACAACTTAAAGACAAAGAAGAAGCTGAAGCACTCGAACAATCTGCTAAAACTGTTAACGACGCAAAGGGGCTAGAAGGCTTAATTCGACAGGCATATGATAAAGTTCAGGCGGAACCTCAAAACCTCAACCACTACAGGCAGCTCAGTGATTATTACCAGCGCTATGGAGACTTGCAAAATGCCATTGCCTGGATCCAGCAAGCCCGCAAATTAGAAGCAGGAAAGGGAGATGTCTCTCTTGAAGAAAAAGAGCGTCAACTAACCTTGAGTTATTACGAGGAAGTCATTGAGCAATGGGAAAAAGCCTCGGCTAATGACCCTGACAACGCCCAGACCCAGAAAGGCCTTGCTGATGCAATTTTGGCCAAGAAAAAATTTCAGCGAAGCCAGCTTGAGTCCTTGGTTAAAAGATATCCTAACGAATATGGATACCGCTATGAACTTGGATGTATCCTATTTGAAGAAGCAGAATATGATACCTGCTTACCGCACTTTCAACTTGCACAACGAAATGCAAAGGTACGCCTGGATGCTATATTATTTTTGGGGCGTGCATACTTGAACAAGAAGTTTTTTGATTTGGCACTTGAACAGTTCAAGCTGCTTAAAGCGGATATTCAAATTATGGATGAACGCAAAAAAGACGCCATCTATCAGTTGGGCTGCTGTTTTGAAGCCATGGGAAAGAAAGAGGAGGCGATTGAAGAATTCAAAATTGTTTATTCTGCCGATATTTCCTTTCGGGATGTGGCTGATAAAATCAATGCCTTCTACGATCGTTAATTTACTCGAAGTAATTGATTGGCGGAGAGGGAGGGATTCGAACCCCCGGTACCTTGCGGCACACCCGATTTCGAGTCGGGCACATTCGACCACTCTGCCACCTCTCCTGTAGAAAATGGACTTTATTTATTATTTGCAGAAAAGTGGCAATTCAATACCGGAAAATATCTATCCCGTTCAAATTCTTTAGATTTACACGCTTGCCCGAAAGCAAACTATGATTTTGGATAAATCAATTATGTCTTACAAGTCCATACAGACTATTATCTGTCTTTCCACCTGTTTTCTTATTTTTAGCTGCCAAAACAAACCCATCTCAAAGTTGGACTTTTCGGATGGTAGCTATGAGGGGGAAATCAATCGTGACGGGGAAAAACATGGTTCTGGAATTTACAGATGGTTGGATGGATCTACTTATGTTGGCGAATACGCAGAGGATCTCAGGCATGGCACCGGGCGATTTCTATGGGTAAACGGTGAAAGCTACAAAGGTGACTACCTTAAGGACGAAAGGACAGGTAAGGGGATTTATGATTGGCCAGATGGATCACAATACGAGGGCGATTTTCTTGCTGGCAAACGTCACGGAATGGGCCGTTTTATCTCTAGTCAAAATGTGATCTACGAAGGTGAATGGTTCGATGATCTTCAACATGGAATGGGCACATTGACCTACCTTGACGGACGAACCCTCAACGGGGTCTGGAGACAAGGCGAACTTGTATCCAAGCCCGCCAAACTTCCTCCCGCATCCTCCAAGCCCAAGCTATCTAAGCCTCCCCTTGAGGATACTTCGGATTATCAGGTTGCCGCTCCATCAACAGAACCCGTGCTTGCCGACTCGAACATACCTCCACAAACAGTTGAAAAGATAGTTCCATCGAGCCAGTCAAGTGAAACAGATGTAACTCTACCCAAGGATATCCCCGTGGTTCAATCCTCTACAAATTCTGTATCCCCGCCCCTCTCGGATGATACACCCGACGATCAAGTAACTGAACAACCCGAAGTACTAGAAAAAAAGGAAACAATCCCTGAACAAGGTAATTCCTCCAAACAAGCAGGCGAACCCAAAGACACCGTAGATTGGGAGGGTACTGTAAGCGAAGCAGAGGCCGTATTTATTACCGAATTAATCGATGGAATTGACACCATTCGTATCCGCCAAGGCGGGACACCTTTTACCGGTAGTATGAGAATTTTGAATGCACAGGGCCTTGCCCAAGGTGAAGTGAATTTACTCAATGGTCGTCTTCATGGAGAAGAAATTTTTTTTGACCGAACTGGAGAAATTACCGAAAGAAATTTCTGGGACAACGGCAGGCCTATCGGTCGCTAAACTAACTTTTAAATCTTGAATATTTAGGTCCTGATGAGGACCTAAAAGTTTTTGTAAACGTGAATGATTTTGCGTTCATTGTCATGGTGCTCATGGATAGTGTGTATTTATGAGTTCTACCGCTGTACAACATTCAATCAAAAGCAATTCCTCAACTGGTATTCTTCCCTACGACCCTAATGAATACCCCCGGGAAATTCCCCGACACTACATTTCTGCATCAGATTCTGACATTGCGGAGATGATGGATAAAGCCGGTGTTGATAAACTCGATGATCTCTTCGCCCACTTTCCTCAGGAAACACGTTTTTTACACGGACCAATTTTGCCAACTGAACTTTGCTACGAGGACGCTGCGGTCCACCTAGAAACCATAGCTAAATCCAGCAAGCTGGTAACCTCATTTATTGGAGATTTGCTCCCAGTTTGGAAGGTTCATCCAATCGTAGAGGAGGTCTCTAGGCTGCGCCCACTCACCACTTCATACACCCCTTACCAACCCGAACGCAGCCAGGGTACTCTGGTCACCCACTGGATTTATCAATGTGTTTTATCCGCCCTTACCGGCTTTGAGGCAATTAATACTTCTTTATACGACCGTTCAGCCGCTATGTTTGAGGCCATTTCCTGTGCCCGTCGGTCCAGGAAGCGCCCTGGTTCCGTCCTGCTAGCTTCTTCTCTATACCCTGAAGATATTTCTTTCCTAGAAACCCATGCTCAAGGTACTGATCTTAACTTTGAATTCTGTCCTTTAGGCCCTAATTCAGGAAGAATCGACTACGATCGCTTGGAAGATTTTTTAGCAAAAGAACATGGTAACATATCCGCCTTTGTTTTCCCTCAGGTTAATGCCTTAGGACTTCTCGAAGAAGTTGATCGATTAAGTGATCTTTCCAACCATTGGAAAATTCCGTCCATCGCGGTGATTGATCCTGCACTTTTGGCTACCGGAGGACTCAAACCACCCTCTGAGTTTGGGGAAAGCGGGGTCGACTTTATTGCTGGAGAAGCCCAGCACTTAGCAATTCCACCCTCTTTCGGAGGACCTGGTCTTGGGTTATTTGGATGTCGATACCATGACCAGGCAAAGAGAGACTTACGGAATACCCCTGGGCGCTATGTTGGTCGAGCCAAAGATGCTCAAGGTCGTGATTGCTTTGTTATGGTTTTATCCACTCGTGAACAGCATATTCGAAAGGAAAAAGCCACTTCCAATGTCTGTTCAAATCAAGCGTTTCTCGCAACGGTTGCAGGAGCAAACCTTTTAGCAAAGGGAGAAAAAGGATTAAGAAATTCTTTGGCAAGTGCATTAAATGCACGCCAAAAAGTTTCAGAATGGGTACGCCAAAGACAAGGAGTTGAAATCGCTTTTCCGGAAACTCCAAGTTTTAACGATTTGCTTATCCGTGTAGACGAAAATAATGACCAATTTTTAAAGCAAGCTAGGTTGCAAAATCTCCACATAGGTATTGAAGTTACCCATCGATTACCTGAGGAATCCCAAAGGTTGTACAAAATAAGTTTTTCTGATCTGCACGACGAAAATTCTCTTAGCTTAGTTAAAGACTTTTTATTTGAGTATTTCCCCGCCGGCCAAAGTTACCAAACAGAAGCAGACACACCGGCTCACCTCTTTCGTACTGAAGCTGCAAACCTTCCCAGTTTCTCCCATGACGAACTACTCAACTACTATCAACAGTTAGCCGAGCTGAATGTTAGCCCAGACGATGGTTGCTACCCGCTGGGTTCATGTACGATGAAATACAACCCATTGTTAAACGATTGGGCTGCAGGTTTGGATGGTTTTTCACAAGTACACCCACAAGCCCCCGAAGAAGATGTTCAAGGACCTTTACAAATTCTTTTTGAAATTCAAGAGTGGTTCAAATCAATTACCGGATTGGCTGGTGTGACCACCCAACCTGTTGCCGGTGCACAAGGTGAGTTGGTAGGGTTGAAGCTTTTTCAGGCTTACCATAAGTCTCGAAATGATGAGCAACGAAATATCGTGCTGATACCAAGCTCTGCACATGGTACCAATTTTGCCACAGCAGCCACAGCTGGATACGGGAACGGCATCGTCTACCTCAAGGCAAACGACCACGGAACAATCGATCTAGATGATCTTCAGGCCAAACTTGAAGAGCACGGTAAAAATCTCTGCGGTATCATGATTACCAACCCAAACACCTCAGGTATTTTTGAAGAGAATTTTGCCAAAATAGCAAAAAATGTTCACCGAGCAGGTGGATTGGTTTACATGGATGGTGCCAACATGAATGCCATTGCTGGTATTGTCGATTTAGGAAAACTTGGGGTGGATGCAGTTCATAATAACCTGCATAAAACATGGACAATTCCACACGGAGGGGGCGGTCCAGGGGACGCAATCGTAGCGGTATCTGATCGGTTAGTTGATTTTTTGCCTGGCAAACAAATCTACAAAGAAGCGGATGGAACATATCGATCTAGCTCTCCATCGAGGAGCATAGGACGTTTTCATCGAAACTGGGGAAACTTTGGCCATAAAGTACGAGCATATGCTTATCTAATTCGTCTTGGCAAAGAAGGTGTACCGAGGATGTCTTCCATTGCAGTACTTTCCGCACGTTATCTTTTCGAAGTTCTTCGATCCCGTTACCCTACCCTGCCTGCTGGTGCTGGAAAGATTGAAAGAATGCACGAATTCATCCTTACCTTAAGTGAAAAGGACTTCTCAAGTTTGGAGAAAGTTGGAGTAAGCAAAAGCCAGGCGATTCCCCAGGTTGGTAAATTATTTCTTGATTTTGGCTTTCATGCTCCGACCGTTGCCTTTCCTGAGGTTTTCGGATTGATGATCGAACCTACAGAGAGCTACACCAAAAAAGAATTGGACCGTTTTGCTGAAGCAGTTTTAGCAATCAAGGATCTAATTGAAGAATATCCAGAAGTTGTTTCTGGTGCCCCACACTTTACTCCTATCGATCGCGTTGATGAAGTTTCAGCAAATCGCAACCTTTGCTTAGCGGAGAAATTAGACCACTTACCCGCTCTTCCGAGTAACCGCATACAACCTCAAATGTTATTAAGTTTAAGTGTGGATGAAATAAAGCAGCGCCTATTTGATTTGCACGATATTGAAAGCTAGATTGAATTGACCTATTTCAATCCGGCTACATCCTGAATATCTATGTCTGAAGATTCCACACAACAACCTTTAATCACACGCAAAGGTGCATTGATCGACTTGGTCCTCGCTGTTTTCTTTTTTCTTTTCATGCGGGAAGTGCTCATACCTCATGTTCCTTCTCAAGATCCTTTAGCAGTCAATATTGTTTCCAGTATGACATCTTTTTGCATGTCAGGAGTTTTTTGGATAGCCGCTGGCATGTTCCGTGTTACCTGGGTGGACTACCTCAGGAACAAGGAAAAAGGAAATTAATTAAAAACCTTGAACTCCTCAAGCGCATGGATCAACCCATCGCGAGGTGATCCGAGTATAGTGTAACCATCGTCGTTAGTTTCCTCTTTCGTTAATTCACCCTGATCTCTCAAACGGGCGACGAGATCATATCTGCTTAAGGGAATTAAATACTTTAAGATCTCACGCTTACCCGCAAAAATTTCTTCTAAACGATCTATTAGTCGAGGTACACCCTCCCCTGTCTGAGCACTTATAAAAACAGAATCTTTGCCAACTTTCTTTGCCCTAAGCCGTTCTATTTCATCGCCCCCACGGTCAACTTTATTGTAAACCGTTACTAGCTCGTTATCAGAAGCACCCAATTCAGCCAGTACCTTTTGGGTCGTGTCCATTTGAGCTTCATATTCTGGGTTAGACAGATCGACTAAGTGTAAAATTAAATCGGCAACAAGTGCTTCTTCTAGTGTGGCTTTAAAAGAATCCACCAAGCGGTGAGGTAATTTACGAATGAACCCAACCGTATCTGTTAATACAATTATTCGGCCTGTAGGTAAACGTAACCGACGACTAGTTGGATCAAGCGTGGCAAATAATTTGTCTGCAGAAAGAGCATTGGCACCTGTAAGAGTATTAAGCAAAGTCGTCTTACCTGCATTTGTATAACCTACAATGGCCACTGAGGGTAAAGGCAGGCGCTGCCTGCGAGACCTTCCAGTTTGTCTTTGCTTGGAAACCTGAACAATTTCTTTACGGGTTACCGAAATCTGATCCCGTAACATACGTTGGTCGAGTTCGATTTGAGCCTCTCCTTCGCCCCGTTGTGTAACCCCGCCACCTCGCTGCCTCCCAAGGTGTGTCCAGGCTCGTCTTAACCGTGGTAAGGAATATTCCAAACGGGCAAGTTTAACCTGTAGCTTCGCTTCCTTGGTCTGAGCACGTTCAGCAAAAACATCCAAGATGATTTCATGTCTATCGATCACAAGTATCTTGCTTTCGTTTTCCCAATTTCTTTGTTGAGCAGGAGAAATTTCGTTATCAAAAACCATCACATCTGCATTAACTTCTTTTAATTCATCGAGGATTTCATCCACCTTTCCTTTACCAAGCATAAAGCGGGGCGAGGTTTTACGAATTCGAATAACCTGTTGAGCAGGAGAAATTTCGTTATCAAAAACCATCACATCTGCATTAACTTCTTTTAATTCATCGAGGATTTCATCCACCTTTCCTTTACCAAGCATATAGCGGGGCGAGGTTTTACGAATTCGAATTACCTTACGGCCCACTATTTGTATTCCCAAATTCCTAATCAATTCGTCGAGTTCATCCAGTAAGGAATCCGCTTCCTCACGATCTTTTTCAGTGTGTACGCATGCCAATAAGAAAGCACGCTCAACCAGCCTTGGTTTTTCTTTTACCTCAAACATCGAATAAATCCTACTTTTGTTTACACAACAAAGCCCGGGTGCAAGTAGCACCCGGGCCTCATTTTAGAAAGGATATCCAAACGTATACTTAAACTTAAGAAACAGCTGCCTGTGCAGCTGCAAGACGGGCAGTAGGTACACGAAACGGAGAACAACTGACATAATTTAATCCGATATTATGGCAGAAAACGACACTTGAAGGATCACCTCCATGTTCTCCGCAAATACCCAACTTTATTCCACGACGAGAAGACTTACCCTTCTTGACCGCGATTTCCATAAGTTGCCCAACACCAGTTTGATCAACACTTGCAAAAGGATTAGCCGAAACCACATCCATTTCAGTGTAATTAGGAAGAAAGCTTCCTGAATCATCTCGGCTCATGCCGAGGGTTGTTTGGGTCAAATCATTCGTTCCAAAACTGAAGAACTGAGCTGTTTTAGCAATTTCATCTGCAACCAAAGCTGCACGGGGAATTTCAATCATGGTTCCAACCAAGTATTTCACCTTTTTACCCTTGGCCGCAAATACCTTCTTGGCAGTTGCATGAATAACCTCAACTTGTAATTCAAGTTCCTTGGCAAAACCAACCAACGGAACCATAATTTCGGGTTTTACTTCAATGCCAGACTCTTGAACAGCTAAAGCAGCTTCAATAATTGCCTGAGTTTGCATCTCTGTAATTTCAGAATAAGAAATACCTAGTCGGCATCCGCGATGGCCAAGCATGGGGTTAAACTCGTGAAGATCTTCTACGCGACGTTTTACTGAAGCTAAAGAAACACCGAGCTTTTTGGCGAGGTCACGTTGCGAATTTTGATCATGCGGAAGGAATTCGTGCAAGGGAGGATCCAATAAGCGAATGGTCGCAGGTCGTCCTTCCAATGCCTTAAATATCCCAGTGAAATCTTTTCGCTGAAAAGGCAGGAGCTTCTTCAATGCAGTCCGTCGATTCTTTTCATCATCAGCCAAGATCATTTGGCGCATCGCATCGATTCGATTCCCCTCAAAGAACATATGCTCGGTACGGCATAGTCCGATACCACTAGCTCCAAAGGCGACTGCGTTGGCAACTTGTGTAGGTGAATCCGCATTGGTTCGAACATCCATCTTAGTTGCTTGTTCGCACCATTTCATCAATTTGGAAAAGTTTTGATAAGCTCGGCTTTTCTTCGGTGATAATTTTTTATCGACCAAAACCTGAATGATTTCAGATGGAGCAGTCTTTAACTCACCACCAAATACTTCACCATTGGTTCCGTTAATTGACATGAAATCACCTTCCTTGAAGGTTTTCTTACCAACTTTTACGGTACGGGCTTTGTAATCGATTTCCAAAGCGGCAGCTCCGCATACACAAACCTTACCCATTTGGCGCGCAACCAAAGCAGCATGCGACGAAACACCACCGCGAGCAGTTAATATTCCTTCTGCGGCAATCATTCCGCGCAAGTCTTCAGGAGATGTTTCTTGGCGCACAAGCAATACCTTTCCTGACTTGGCAGCTTCTACCGCGCGTTCAGCATTTAGGCAGACGCGACCAGATGCAGCACCTGGACCAGCAGGCAATCCCTTACAAAGGGTGTCAGCTGCTTTTTGGGCAGCCGCATCAAAAACTGGAGCAAGCACTTGATCTAACTGATCGGCTGGCACGCGGTTGATCGCGGTCTTCCAATCGATCAAACGTTCCTTGACCATTTCAACCGCAATACGCACTGCTGCTAGCCCGGTTCTTTTACCGTTTCGCGTTTGCAACATGTAGAGTTTCTCTTCTTCGATGGTAAACTCGAAGTCCTGCATGTCCTTGAAATGCTTTTCCAAAGTTTTTTGAACCGCGACTAGTTCCTTGAAAGGGTTGGGAAGAACTTTTTTGAGTTGAGCGACAGGGCGGGGCGTACGCACACCCGCAACAACATCTTCCCCCTGAGCATCGGTAAGGAATTCACCATAAAGTACCTTCTCTCCTGATGCCGGGTCGCGAGTAAAAGCGACTCCGGAACCCGACTTTTTTCCAGTATTTCCAAAAACCATCGCTTGAACATTCACCGCGGTTCCCCACGCTGCGGGGATACCATATTTCCGACGATATACAATAGCTCGGTCATTCATCCATGATCCAAATACCGCTCCGACAGAACCCTCAAGTTGCTCCCAAGGACAAGTGGGGAAATCTTTTCCAGTACGTTTTTTAACCAAAATTTTGAATCGGTTAACCAATTCCTTCATCTGGGTTACGGAGATTTTAGAATCATCAACCTCGCCTTTTTGCTTGGGGAAAATCTCTGCCTTAAATTTTTCAATTATTTCTTCAAATGGGTCATGATCTTCAGAAGGAAGCTTTTGTACTCCCATGACCACATCTCCGTACATTTGAATAAACCTACGGTAACAATCCCAGGCAAAACGTGCATTTCCAGAGGAGGTAGCCAATGCCTCAACAGTTTCATCATTCAAACCAAGGTTGAGGATGGTATCCATCATACCTGGCATAGAATCGCGAGCACCTGAGCGGACAGATAATAAAAGAGGGGTCTTTAAATCGCCCAATTTCTTACCCAACTGTTTTTCCATTAACTCAACGGACTTACGGATTTGTGAATCCAAAACCTTAGGATAGGTGCGTTTGTTAGCATAGTAATGGGTACAAACTTCAGTGCTAATGGTAAATCCTGGAGGCACGGGCAATCCGATCCGGGCCATCTCAGCTAAATTGGCTCCTTTTCCTCCAAGCAGTTCACGCAACTTGGCATCTCCGTCCGTCTTCTTTCCGAAGTCGTAGACATATTTAATGTCTTTGGCTTTATTGGCCGTCTTGGCGGGGGCTTTCTTGGCCGATTTAGTTTTGGCCGATTTAGTCTTCTTTGTCTGTGCCATGTGTAAGTGGTGGGTTTATGTTTTGGGATCTAATTTACTGCGGGAAAATATAACAAACCGACAAATATCTAAACAATGTGCGGACTTGTCAACGGAGCACTTTTACAACCAAGCAACAGTTGGAATTTTCATGAACATTAAATTTTTTGCCCAATACAAATTTCACTTAGTAAATGAAATTTGTACTGCTTGACTAAGATTCCAAGCTAGACGGCTCGCGGTTTTTAGACCAAAATTATAGGTTCCTACATTTTGTGATACGTAATTTGCTAACTCTTGAATGATGACCCCACCACCTCCCCAGGATAATCCACAAACTTTTGGCCAACGCTTTCGCGAGCGTGGACTAGTTGGAGCTTTAGGGAAAGCCAAGGCAGGCAAAAACGATCCAAATAAAATGCATTTTTTAGAGCATTTGGAAGAAATGCGCTGGGTAATTTTTAAATCCTTTGTTGCCTTTGTATTAGGATGTGTGGTGGTAGCGGCCTTTTTGGGCGATTCAGTCCGACTGCTACAACGGCCCTTGATATCGGCGGTTCAAGACTTTGGTAACCTGTCAATTGACCTACAGGCAACCGGACTCTCGCAGTACCAAGCGAATTTGGAAGAACAGGGCGTTGAATTAATTGACTTAATTCACGCCACGGAAAATGACCTTATAAATTGGGGAGTTGCTGACCCTCAACATCGTTTGCGATTGCTCATTCATTTTGCCGGTGGCAAAGACCGAAATTTATTGCAAGTTATTCGTTCCTACTCGCCCATTTTCATTGCTATGAAAATTTGCTTCCTCGGAGGGTTGGGTCTCTCTCTTCCCCTTATCTTTTATTTTGTGGGAAGTTTTGTGACCCCTGGTTTAACCTTCAAAGAAAAAAAAGTCTTTTTTCCTGGCTGTTTAGCCGCCACTTTCCTTTTTTTGGCCGGTTCTGGGATGACTTACTTTTTCATCCTTCCCCTATCCCTGGCCTTTACTATCGAATTTTCTTTTAATGTATTAGGGCTCGAAATATACCGTCCAGAGGCCGGAAATTATTACAGTACTGTAATTTGGATGACATTTGCTGTAGGTCTGGCATTCCAATTTCCATTGGTATTGATCTTGTTAATCCGTATTGGAGTACTAACTGTTCAAAAATTGCGCTCAAGTCGGAGGTTTGTTCTTGTTATCTTAATGGTCTCTGCTGCCCTCATTACTCCGGGTGGTGACCCAGTGAGTCTGTGTATCCTTACAATCCCCCTTTATTTTCTCTTTGAGATATCCATATTAGTGGGCATTTTGATTGAAAGAAAAAAGGCCTCATCCGAAGCTGAGAATTCAAAAAGTTCAGGAATTGCGGGATCCCTCATACTACTTTTTTCTTTAGTAATATTAGGTAGCGCTGGAGGTTGGTTGTATATGAATTGGGATAAGGCGGAATCTATTTTCCTAAACCTTCCTCCAAAAGCTTCACCTAAACCCGACTTGCCTCAGTCTCCAAGAACTCTCCAGGCACCTATTACTAAAGAAGAGTTCATTATAGAACTGACTCCCATAATAAATTCAAAGGAAAACAATCAATCGAACTTTCCCGAAACCGGTACTTATCGAGCCAGTGTAAAACGCTGACTAATTTCCCCAAAAAATAATAAAGCCTACCTTACTTCACTTGAATGCCTGAATACGATAGCCTCGAAAAGATGAGAGTCGACCGATGGTTATGGTCCGCCCGATTATATAAAACAAGAAACATGGCATCGGAAGCCTGTAAGAAAAACTGGGTTAAATTAAATGACCAGCCCCTTAAAGCATCTAAGGAGATTAGAAAAGGGGATATTATTTCGATCAAACTAGGTCCATTGCAAAAGGTGGTAAAGGTAGAAAATTTGAGTCAAAAGCGGTTATCTGCACCTCTAGCTCAAAATCTTTTGAGCGATCTGACCACTCCCGAGGCTTATGAAAAAGCAAAAGAACATGGAAAGCGACTAACTCTTCGAATTACTAATAAGAAAGGAACAGGCAGACCCACTAAAAAACAAAGGAGAGACCTGGAAGATTTTCTTTATCCCGATTAAAATTCTTTTCCTGCCCTCCCTTTTATTTCTGTAACAGATTCTTTAATCGCCATCAACTAACCGCCCAAGCCCTCCTAAGACCGAGCCTTCCCCCTTGTCTTTTCCCTGAAAAGACGGGGCGGACTGGATTACACGATCTGCTAAGCGGGAAAAAGGAAGGCTTTGCAACCATACACGCCCATGGCCACGTAAGGTTGCAAGAAATAAGCCTTCCCCACCAAAAAACATTGATTTTAAACCACCAGCCATTTGCACATCAAATTGAAGACTAGATTCAAAAGCAACCACACAACCAGTATCCACCCGAAGGGTTTCTCCTTGTAACTCCTTGGTTACAACTGTTCCTCCGGCATGTACGAATGCCTTTCCACTTCCTTGTAATTTTTGTAAAATAAATCCTTCACCTCCAAAAAAACCCGCACCTAGACGCTTCTGAAATGCAATGGAAATTTGAGTGCCTAAGGCGGCACAAAGGAAAGAATCTTTTTGACAAAGAACTTCCCCTGAAAGCTTTTTAAGATCCATACAAATAATTTTCCCCGGGTAAGGAGCAGCAAATGCGACCTTTTTTTTCAATATTCCATGATTAGTAAAGTGGGTCATGAAAATTGATTCCCCGGTAAGAACTCTTTTACCCGCGTCAAATAATTTGCCAAACATACCTTGGCGAGGTTTTGACCCGTCTCCCATTTTGGCCTCAAATTCAATACCTTCTTCCAAATAATTCATGGCACCTGCTTCGGCCACCACAGTTTCTTCGGGGTCTAGTTCAATCTCAACGATCTGCATGTCGTCGCCAATCAATTCATAATCTATCTCGTGTGTTTCCATAGATTTGAGATTCAAGGCCTATCAACTAAGTTCATCAAGTTTGAAAAATCTTTTAACAAAACCCAAAAAGCTTACCTGCATCGAAACTCCGCCTCCGAAAAACCTCTTGCCACAACCTCTTGGCAAAGACATTAAACTAGTTATGAAGAAGTCACTGGCTCCTTGGATTTGCTCCCTCGCTCTCATACCATTTGTTTCTTGTGTTCATTTAAGTAATACAAGCACAGACCCACTGACCTTTTCCACTGACCAAACCGTCATGCTCCATTGGTTGGAAGTCGACGACACAGGCGTAGTTCGCGAAGCCGAAATCGAGGGCAACCTTACCAAGCAGATGGAACCCTTCAGTGGTAAGGCCATCGAAACTTTTGAGCAAAGCCCTACGAAATCAATTTCTTCCTGGAAAGATGGTAAGCGACACGGGATCACCCTAGAATATTTCTACAACGGTAGAAAAAGAACCTCTATAGTTTATAAAAACGGCAATCGCCACGGTCCATCTCAAGAATTTCGAATCACTGGCGAGTTATGGCGTGAAGAAACTTATCAAGAAGATCAACTAACCGGACCAAAATCAGAATGGCACCCCAACGGGATTAAAAGTTTTCAGGTCGAAATGCGGAAGGGGGTTGCTCACGGAGAAGCCAAAGAGTGGTACGCGGACGGAACCGAGAAATCAGCAACACTCTACAGACACGGGTTGCGGGAAGGTCCATCCTCGGAATGGTACCCCAACGGACAACAAAAACTCGGTCTCTTTTATCAAAAAGATCAGCAACACGGTCTTAGGACAATTTGGTATGAAAATGGTAAGAAGCGCCTCTCCGCCCAATTCTTAGACGATAAGATGGAAGGTAATTCCAAGGGATGGT
>NZ_CAXLML010000177.1:0-10785 GCF_964187505.1 Candidatus Chordibacter forsetii | reverse complement strand
ATATTTGTACTTGTATGCATGCTTGCTGTTTGGGAAAAGATGGCCAAATCGCCTGACCTCCCAGTCATTCGGGTACTTGTCTTGGAAAAGTGTAAAGGGCCCTTCGAAAAGATTCGTCAGGCATACCAAAAGGAAGCTGCCTGCATTGTTCAAGCGACTTATCGGAGTCATAGTGAAATCATGGACCACTTATTTAAAGGCCCACAAAAGAAAGCAGTTACTTGGAATCTTGCTCTTTGTTTGAAATCAAAAAAAACAAATCTTTTATTTACTCAAAACAATTGGCAAAACCGTGGGTCTGTTGCCTATTTTTCTGCCCCCCAGCCGCTTCCAAATGAAGCTAAAAACTCACCTCAGCCACTTATCAGTTGGATCCCAGAACGAGTAAAAGAAAGTTCACCTACCCTTTCTTTCCTCCGATTTTTAAACGCCCCTACCAAAGGACAAGTTGAATTTGCTCTTGAAGGATGGACCGGAATAAGTGCAGACCATTGGATACATTCACCCCGGCTAAAAATCTATGCGATCTCAGGAGCTCAAGATTTATTAAATTCGGCTATCGAAAATTTTGAAGCATACGAAGGAGTACAGATGGAAGTATCTTATCTTAAGCGAGAAAACATGGATACAAGTATGCACATTCTTTCGAAAGCTAATAACAAAGATTATCTACCTGACTTAGTCTATTGGATGAAGGGTACAAATCCGCATTCAGCTTGGGCAGGTTTGTATTACTCTTTTTATAAATCCGATAGTAAAAAGTTGGTTTCTAATTTTTCTCCATACCTAAGAAAAGAGTCACCACTCTTAAAAACTGCCCAAAAATTTTTAAGTTTTGTTGAAGAAAGTGAATAAAGCACAGGGAAGTACAGCTTATCACTGGTTCCTCCTTTTTATCTTGGCTGCTTTAGCTCCAAATAAGCTTTGGGGAATTGATGCTTCTAACACCGAACCTTGGAATAAACGGATCCCACATTCTATTGATGATCTGCTTGGCATTCAGAAGCAACTTCATGAACAATTATCTGAAGTACGAGAAACTGTTGTTTCTGTTGAGGCTATCGAGGGAGCAGGTAGTGGAGTCATTGTTTCTCCGGAAGGATTAATTCTCACTGCAGCCCATGTGATCGAAGAGCGGGGCAGAGAAATGACCGTCGTTTTTCCTGATGGAAATAAGGTGAAAGCGATTAGCCTCGGGGGGTCAGAATTATCAGATGCCGGGATGTTGAAGATTACGGAAGGTGGTCCCTGGCCACACGCAACCATGGCTCTTGCCAATAAATCTGTGGTTGGGGATTGGTGTTTTGCCTTGGGGCACCCGAGTGGGTTTGATAATGAACGGGGCATGGTCCTGCGTCTCGGACGACTCATTCGAAAAAAAGATGAGACAATTCAAACAGATTGTCGACTTCTTGGTGGAGACTCCGGAGGCCCTCTCTTTTCTCTATCTGGAGAAGTCATTGGTATACACAGTAGAATTTCTCAAAATTCTGATGAAAATTTTCACACTCCCATTGAATCGTTTCTTTCCAATTGGAACTATTTCTTGGAAGAAGATATCCTCACTTATGGATCCTTACAAGGAGGGGGATTCCTCGGTGTTTCATGCGAAGAAGCTAGCAAGGGATTAGAGGTTTTGGAATTAATTCCAGGGACTCCCGCGGAAAGTTCAGGAATAAGACCGGGGGATTTTTTGCTAAGGCTTAATGACACACCCTTGGACACTCGGGAAAAATTAACCATCCTCATCTCAAGACAACCTCCTGGATCGATGGTAATTATTGATTACCTTCACAAGGGTAGAGAAATTTCTGTTCGCCTGACTCTCGGAGAAAGACCTGCAAAAGAATGAACTTTCTCAAATGGTCATGTTTTCTGGTTTTTTTTAGTTTTAAAGGGCTTCTCGCAACATCCCCTGATTTTGACGTCCTGGACACCTCACATCGCATAAATGGATCTCTGATGAATGAAGCGACAGGAAAGAAGAGAGCCGAGGTTTTGGATTTGCTTTGGGGCCTTTATCGAAATGATAAACTTATTTCCCATGGAATAATGGTTAATCCGAAAGGCTATTTACTTTCCAAGGCCAGTTCAAGTATGGGTGCAAGATATGCCATGTCATATTCAGGAAAGTATTTGCCTATTCGTATACGCAAAAGAGATGAGAAGACCGACCTTGCTCTCTGGCAGATTACAGATTCATCGAAACTTTGGCCATTTGCAGATTGGCATAATGATTTAAACAAAACCAAGATTGGAAATTGGGCGATTTCGGGAAATAAAGACCTTTCCGGACTAACCTTCGGGGTAATTTCTGCCAAGTCACGCTCCATCGGTCGAGAAGGAGGTGTAATGGGTGTAATTTTGGAAGAAAGTAATTCATCTACCAAGGGTATTAAGGTTTTAGAAGTGCTTCCTCATGCAGCGGGAGACCGAGGTGGTTTAAAAGTGATGGACCGTATTATACGAGTGGATGGAAGAACGGTCCGAACAACTGAACAAATTTATGAAATTGTTAAGAAAAAAGACCCCGGAGATTTACTCACTCTTTCCATTCAAAGAAGAAAAAAAGAAAGCCTATTAAGAATAACGCTGGGACACCGCGAGGTCGCTTTTGATATGTTTAACCGCAACCTTTTGATGAGTGGCCCAGTATCTAAAAGAAAAGACAATTTTCCCATGATTCTTCAGCATGACCTACCTTTATTTAAAGAAATGATGGGTGGAGGAATCTTTGATCTAAACGGGTACTGTGTGGGTATTAATATAGCAAGAATTGACCGTGTTACCAGCTATGCTCTTCCTACACCCGTAGTGCTACCGGTATTAAACAAGTGGATTAAGGAGTTGCCTTAACAAGGTCACCTCAGGGGTAAACCCAATACATACCTAAAGCCGATCTCCGAACCTCGGTAGGAAGCTTCATAACTAAACCTTGCTGCAGACCTGCTATCATGTGCGGTACGGACAAAACTACCTCCTCTTGCAATACGATAGCTACCCCGTATGGGTCCAATTGGATCAATCCTTGTCAGGTTGTCATCTGGATAAGGTCCATAGAAATCATAGCACCACTCCAAAACATTCCCATGCATGTCGTGCAAGCCCCAGGCATTTGAAGGATAAATTGGACGAAATGGGCGAATAGGTACATACCCCTTACGAAAAATAGGGGTAAATAATCCACCATCGCTAAATTCAGACTTGGGGCGTTGATCTATTATGTAACCTCTTATCGAGCCATCAATATTGGCGTTTTCTCCTGACAACAAGTCTTCTTCGCCAATGCCACAAAAACCAATTGTTCCTGCCCGGCACGCATACTCCCACTCCGCCTCGGTCGGTAATCGAAAAACAAAAGGATTTGGAAGAGAACCATTTAGTCGAGCCCTTTGAGTTTTTTCCCAACAATAAGCAACCACTTGGGAATAAGAGACGCGGGAAACTGGATTAAATTTTTCCATCCGATCAATTTGTTGAAGATTCTTAGAATTCAAGAAATCCAGAAGATCGGTTAAATCATTAAATTTTTGATTGCTCACTTGATAATTCCTGGGGCTTTTTGCAGTTTTCCACGAACCGTGCGAAAGCATTGCTTCTTCCAAAAAGATTTCTTTCCCGGTTTCACCCTGAAAACCGATAATAGAAAAATTGCCGTCCGCATAACCTGAAGAAGAACAAATTTCATTAAGTATTTTACTACTTAAATTAAAAACCGGATCGCCCTTTAATTGGTTATTTCCGACGTGTTTATTCCAGTCCTCTTGAGTAACTTCAAATTTTTTTATCCAAAATGGTTGAGAAATTTTTACTCGATTTCTTAATTCATCTGGTTTTCGCCCCACTTCTCCCAATGGACTGCCCATAATAAATTCTCCAGCTTCAATCCGTATCAAGCCCTCTTTTTTGGCCAATTTAATTATAACGGGTAACGCTTCTTTTCTAATCTCATCCATTTCAAAGAATCTTACACCTTCCTGGATGTTATTTTCTTGAGTATTAATAGCATCTTCACATCCCGCTAAAAAAATAATGGAGAACGAAAAGATCCGCCATGCCCTGAGAGCAAGTGCAGTAAAGCGATTATTCATTACTCCATTTTAGCCTGAATCATGGGCAGTTTGATATAAAAAGTAGTACCCACACCCTCTTTGCTATCAAACCAAATTTGTCCTTCATGTGATTTTACAATTACATTGTGAGCAATAGCCAAGCCCTGCCCAGTTCCAACACCTACTTCTTTTGTTGTAAAAAATGGTTCAAAAATTCGTTCCTGTACCTTGGGGGGGATACCGCCCCCATTGTCCGCAATCGCAATAACCACACACTGTGCATCCGGATAATGCTGAGTGGTCACAACTAAGTTACCCTTTTGCCCTTCGCTTAAACGGTCTCGAATCGCATGGGCTCCATTGACGATTAGATTTAAGACAACCTGATTAATTTCTCCAATATTGCATGGCACCATAGGTAAGTCTTCCTGAAGGCGGAGATCTAGTTCTGCATGGTACTTCCATTCGTTTGTAGCTACCACCACGGTTGAACGGATTGCCTGGTTCAAATCATTATTTCTTTTAGCCGATTCCGCATCTCGATATGCAAAATTTTTCATCGATTTCACGATCGTGGTGATCCGCGAGATGCCTTCCGCAGCCTGCTCTACTGCTTCAGGTGCATTTTCTTTGAAGAACTCAATCTCGCCCTCATCCGGAGCATCTGGAGATTGGTTTAACTTTTTAATAAAGCCATCGGTTGCGTCTTTTAAAAAAAGTACATTGTCATTAGCAAACTGAGAAGGAGAATTTATTTCATGAGCTATGCCTGAAGCTAATTGGCCAACAGCTTCCATTTTTTGGGCATGAACCAATTGAGTTTCCAGCTCCATTCGCTGTTGCATCTCTTGCTTTAACTGGTTGTTGCTCTTTTGCAAAGCAGCAGTTCTTTTCTTCACTCTTGTTTCCAATCCTCCAATCAATCCTCGAAGTCGCTTGGTAACAGAGCGAATCTCGTAAGGTCCAGACTCCCTTAAATTGAAAGGTTTATTATGATCAACTGAACTTTTTGCTGCTGCCTCAAGCTTTCGGATGGGGCTAGCAAAACTCTTGTAAGTAACCATAGCTAATGAACCCACTAATATCAGGTACAGTCCACTAACAAAAAAGAACATCAAAATATTAGCAGACTCTTCATCGCGTAAGGCCAAAAGTCTTTGCTCCATCGATTGCTTTGATTTGAACATCCGCAGCTCTGCCCCAGACTCCAATGTGTTTAGATTTTGGGAAAGAGTTTCTCGAGCATCTTGATAATTTTTTTCCGCACTCTGGATTAAAGTCTCTCTTTTATTTGCATCAGCTTTAACTGCTTTCTCCATCAAAGAAACGGCAACTTCCAACTCCCTAATTCCAGCAGCTAAAACTCGAATATTTTTCTCAGAATAACTGGCAGCATATTTTGTCGACAATAAATTCAGCCCCTCTTTCGCCAGAACAATCCGGTCGCGTACCACCCCAAAGATCCCAGTGAAATTTTGCGGATAAATTTCAAAGGCTTCAAAACATCCACGGGTTGCGGATAGAAAAGCATGAGCATCCAAATATTCGCTGGATGAATCTCCAGAGTTTCGGCTTTCCTGTTCTAGTTCTCTATTGGATTGATTAATGCCAGATAATATCAACCAACCGACAATACCGACAATCAACGCACCTCCGAGACTACCTGCGGAAAGCAAGCCTATATAAGATCTAACCTTCATGAACGACAGTTCATTCGATTACGGTTAATTCAATTAAGCAACAGGAATCAAAACCTGAATTTTCTGGGGAAAAGGAAAATCAGAATAACAGGAACTATAGTTTTTAATAATTTTTAACAACGCTCGATCAATATCTGCTCCAGAAGAAGCGATGAGCATCGATTCTTCGAGAAGTAAATCTTCTTTTAACCTCATTCCCTCAACAAGATTACGCGTCTCTACCTCTTCTAACTTATAACTACTCGCATCGGAATTTAAGAAGGTTGCCAAAGCTGCGACTATATTTTGATCATATGTGTCTTGCCTGGATTGAAACGTTTTTACAATGAGGGGGTCTTCATGACCAAGTTCCTGATAATAATCATAATCTAAGGCGACTCGAAGTATCGATGCTGCAGTTCGAATTCCCGAACCATCATCGAGCTCAAACTTGGGCTGAATATCGGTTCGTTGAAGAATTTCCCTGACATCTTCGAGTCCTGGAATAAGGGCAACACTTTTCAAGGTTTCTTCTGGGAGGTCTCGCATGATCGCCTTAGTTTCAGGGTTCAAATCTTTACGGTGATATACTGACTCACTCAAGTGCTGAGGAATTGAGAGATAAGCTAACTGAGAAAAGACTGCTGCAACACCAACGCGCCAAGAATCATTAAGTTTTATTTCTTCTGCCAATCCATTGGCTAACCTTCTCACCCTTTGAGCACGTCCAAAAAACAAAGGTTGAATTGTAGCCAGCGACTGGGCAAGGGCATCCACTGCGCCACGCAAAGTCTTGTCTAATAAAATACGTTTGCCCGTAATTAGATCATATTGAGCAGTTGCATCTGTCAGGACCTTCTTCAATACCTCGACAGGACAAGGTTTGGAAAGCATACGAAAGACATTGCCTTCATTGACCGCAGCCATGGCAGATTCAAAGTCTGTATGCCCCGTTAGTAAAACTGTTACCACTTCATCATCTATTTGCTTGATCCTTGCTAGCATTTCCGCCCCGTTCATCCGAGGCATTCTCATATCGGATAGTACAACCGCAAAACCGCCCTCCTTTTGAAATAGCTCTAAGCCTTCCTGTCCATCAGAGGCCAAATGTAGCTCAAATTTATTCCTAAGGTTTAATTGAAAGCCTTTGAGGATCGATTCCTCATCATCCACGCATAAAATTTTGGTATTCATTAATTTTAAAAGGTGATGATCTCGAAATAATTACTCATCCCTCAGTAAACGATTTAACCAGCAGTGGAAAAGGAACATGATTAATTAAGCCTAAAGCTAGCCATTTTCTGTTCGACATTCTTTTGATTTTTCCAATTTTCTGGTTTTGGGAAGTCTTGATTTCGGAGCAGGTCTTTCAACGTCACTTCTTTGCTGGGAACTCCCGTTTTTGGAACATCGACTTTCGCAATCCAAGCAATGGCATTGAGCACCAGTCTCCTTGCATCTAAGGACGCCCAATTTTCGTGAAAGTGCGCTCCAGTAAAGCCAAAGCCTCTTCCATAGTTGTAATCTTCGCCGCGCTGATAAGCCCATGCCACATGCTGGGCTTCTTTGCGCTTAAGGACTGCATCGGCAACATCAGGGTTACCATGATGAGGATGTTTATCCACTCCGGGTTTCAACCGTTTCATGGTGTTCTCTGGTGGATGAGCAGAAAGGATTGGAACGATTGATCCAATTGCAGAAGTCGCTTCACGAAATCTCATATGATAGTACCATTCATCCTGCATAGTAAAGGGCATGACCCCCTGAGTAATAGGATGACTGGGTAGAAGCTTAAATGCTGCATTCCAAACTGGGTTGACCGACCAATAAGGTTCAAAATATCCACCAATCCATTTAAGAAAATGATCTCCGGCAGGACCTTTTGTTGTTTCCACTCCATAATGGATACAAGCTAGTCCTACTCCCCGCTTCATCACTTCATCAAATTCTTTTAAGTTTTTATTTAACAAGTGCCGAACACCACCATCGCAAGCAACCACCACTGCATCTGCATCGTTGAAGACGGATTGATCCTGAGGAAAACCTCCGGTTACTACTACAGTTTTAATACCCAAATTAGCTGCCTCCAAATGCTCGGCAAGTAATTTACAACCTGCAGCATGTTCATGAGCAAAAAATCCATGACTCTTAGGTCCAGCCACAAAGACCACTTTTTTATCCTCTGCTTGGGAGCAAACCCCAAATAAGAATTGGCATAAAACGAAAAAGAATAATTTATTATTTTGTATCATTTGAGTAAATTTCAAGGATCATAACCTTAAGTAATTTCAAAGTGAATGAAATCGCTAAATTGGATAATATAAAACTTTTCAGCGGTCTAACTTAGGCCAAATAATTGCAAGCAACCCTAGTCCAAATAATGGAAAGACTAATTCTGAGATGTTCCAATCTCTTTAAGAGATAAATAAAAGCGATAAAACATCGGATCCTGATCAGCAATTTGCTCCAAAACATTGACCCCCATTTCCTCGAATGAGGAACCAATCTGAAGCACTAACTCCCGATTAGTCAAATCAGCAACTCCTGCATCTCCCTTGTTTATTTGGCGGTATTCACGAACGACCTCGCAGTCAAAATTAGGCTCCGGGTTTGAGTACTCAAAATCATCAATAGACAGGGATGAAATTTCCCCAATCTCTTGGCTAGGCTTACCTAAACCCGCGAGGGATGAAGATACATTATTTTCCGCCATTTCCTTAACTTCATGCACAAAGGGTAATGAATCCGGATAAAACTCCAGGCAGTTTAGAATGTAGGACATGGGAAAAGAGGTTAGTGCGAGGTTTTCCCATTTGGATTCTTCGTAAATTAATCCTGAAAGTCGTGAATGAAAAACCAATGGAGAGTCTCTATATAGTTGGGCACGCTTGGTCATGGACAAGAGCACCTTTTCATCCGCTTCCACCTGGCTCGTTATTCCCATAAACCAGACCGGATTAGGTTGTTCGCTAAGGAGAACTTCTTCTCTTGGATCTTTAACAATTAAACATCGAATAGAAATTTCTTCGTTCCCATTGACCGCATTGTCAAGAAGTCCAACTGCTTGTCCTTCCGCATAAGCAAAAATATTTTCACAGAAGTTTGAATGCTGAGCCTGCAAATAGCTAAGTTGAGTTGATAATTCCTCAGAGTTTTTTGGGCTTAACAGGACACAGGAAATTCCATGATTTAATAAAAAGGCAAATGCTTTTTCCCATTGGCCAAATGACTGTTCGTAAACCAAGCGGGAAGTCTGTGGAATCACCCTTACAAAAAGGGCTTTTGAAAAGTCGACCGGGAGTCCTTCTCTTCTGGCCAAACCATTAGCTACATCAAGGGAAGTCGCGGGACGTCTTAAACCGGGCAGAACAACTTCTTTAACCATGCCCAAATTTGTAATCTCGAAATTCCTTAAGGGGTCAACCTGTGAACGAACATAATTATAATAACGATCACGGGCTGGGCGATTAAAACTCATTATTTTACGAGCGTAAGCTAGCTCTTCCTTAAGAATGTCGAAGCCTTCTTTGATCGGGGGTTGAGCAAAATGATCTAATGGCAACTTACTTATAATCGAATTCATTTTCGTTGTATCCGAAGACCCCCAAGCTAATCCAAGTCGTAACTTAGCGTAGGGCTCAACCAAACGAAAACACGCGCCCTGAATCAAATACAAGGAAAAGGCACCAAGAAGGAGTACGAATAAAATATTCAAAAGTTTACTAATCATACAGCCTTGGGCTCTTCCGATTCATTCGTATTGGGGGAAGAGGGTTCAGTGGCATTACTATCCTCAACCTGATCCACATCCTCGCCTACCATCTCGCTTTCATTTGAAAGCATATTCTCTTCTTCATTAGAACTTGGTGCTTGGACACTCACTGAAGATTCTTCCAAGTTCTGAGGTGCTTCTTCATTAGTCTGTTCAGAATTAACTTCGACATCGGTATCTTGCTCAATTTGTTCACCCGACTCATCCACGGCTTCCACTGCTTTCTCCAATGTATTATCCTCTAAATTCTCCTCATTCCCTAACTCTTTCTTCCCTGCATCTTCAGAAGATTCAATCGTTTGATCTTTGGAGGTAGATTCGCTCTCTTTTTCCTCAATTACATCTGAATCCAATTCATTCGGAGCACTCGTTTTCTTCTTGGTTTCGGAGGCTTTTGGCAAAGAATTAGGAATTTTAGATGCGACAAAGTCCTGAACAAATTTTCTTTTTGGGCGTAGAGCATACCAAAGGGAGAAAATTCCAGTTAAGTAGGTTACAGCAGTAAAAACAAAGATGGCCAACCTTTCCTGTTTGTCGATGACCTCGTTACCTTCAATCAAGCAAAACCAAAAAAGGCCAAGAAAAGCGAGTAAATGAATAGAAATTGCAAAGCTCAAAGATCTAATTTGTAAAGAAACTTTGGGTAAATAACTCAAAAGGATTAGATATGTGGACCCAGCAGAAACCAGAATGGTCAGAATAATTTTCAGGTAATGGATCCTTTCACCGGCACTTATTTGTTCAGGCATAAAGAAATACTCAGGCAATGTATATCCAGCAAACTTCTGCTGCAATAAAGCCTCGATTAAGTGATTCAAAGGAAATAGGCCGTAATGTAAGGCTGACCAAATAAACACCATTAACAAAAGACCAACAGATCCACTGGTAAAAAATAGGGTTTTGCAAAGAGAATGCATGGGCAAAAATAAAAAGAACAAATGGTTCTAAAAGATCGTTAAAATGGCAAGTGAATCTTTAAAAACAAATTTATAGCTACTTCATCAGGATTAGCGGGTAAGAATTAAGATGTCATCCCAACGCATTTCTTTTTCTGCATAAGAGAAACCCCACAATGCACACTTGCCCGATAGGGTTCCTTTTAAAAATGTAGTAAAGCCCTCTTTCGGGCCCATAGACTCGGACTCAAGGTGAGTTTTTAAACTAATCAACATTCCCTGCTTTACTGGTTGAGGGACAATCTTAATACATACTCGCATCCATTCCTTAGATTCCCAAGTGATATGATCATCATGTTTCCAATCATCCAAATAAGATAAAATCC
>NZ_CAXLML010000176.1:0-8519 GCF_964187505.1 Candidatus Chordibacter forsetii | reverse complement strand
AGCTCAGATTCTCCAACCCGGTACATTCCACTGGCATCGCGCAGGGTGACGGATCCCCCTAGTGACTGGGCAATGCTGTAGGTAGCACCTTCTGCCAGGTTGATTTCATCTCCTGCCGGGATGATGGTCGCGGTACAGGATCGGGTAAGGGTAACAGTTTGGTTCATAAGTTAAAGTTAGATGGATATTGTTTTGTATAAATAATAATTAAGGTTGAAAGCCAAAGGACCCACGATACCAGGATAACCACGAATAGGTTCGTCGGGGATTGTCCAGTGCACGGATAACAGACTCGGCACCCTTCAACCCACTTGCACCAGCCAGAACTTGCAAGGCTGATATTCGCGAAGATGTATGGGATTTGGCTTCTGCATCTAGCATTTCTGTAAATTCATCCATGGGATTGCTGACCTCGGGAATTTCAATCACTTCAAAATCATCACCCAACTCTGCCAATTCAGCTGCCCGATCAATGGCATCGTATAAACCGCCAAGTTCCTGTACCAAACCAATTTCTTGGGCATCTTCTCCCATCCATACCCTTCCCTCGGCATGCTTATGAACAACCTCAGGAGTAAGGCCACGGCCATTGGCTACAAGATCCACAAATTTCCCATAGAGAGATTCCACATGGGTTTGTAAAACTTTCATTTCCTGCTGAGTTTTCGGACGGGAAACTCCAAGCAGATCAGCAGACGGATGCGTCTTTACCGAATCGAAAGAGGCCCCAAACCGGGCACCAAGACCCTGAAGGTTGGGAAGTAACCCGAACACACCAATGGATCCGGTAATCGTTTGTTTATGAGCGAGTAAAAGATCACAATCTGTGGCAATCCAATACCCACCTGATGCAGCAACTGCACCCATGGAAACCACCACGGGCAAACCCTCCTTACGAGCCCGGCTGATTTCCTGCAAAATGGCATCGGATCCAGATACACTTCCTCCCGGGCTGTTGACGCGCAATACAATAGCCCGACAATTTTCATCGTTCCATGCTGAGCGTATCCGACTAACAATCTCACCTCCACCTACCATGGATCCATCATCCGCCCATCCATCAACGATTACACCCTCTACATAAATCACTGCAATCTCAGGATTACGAAAATGTCCTTCAGGTCCCTGAAGGGATTCACCAGGTTGCGGGCGGTCCAAATAGTCAATCAGAGCAACCTCCTCGTACCAATTGTCATCCTCATTCAAAGCTCCCTTCTCGATAATCAAATCGATAAATTGATCATGGGTAAGGATTTTATCAATCAATCCATTCTCCATTGCATCTTCCGACTCGAATAAAAAGTTGGTAGCCAAGGTGGTATTCAATTCATCAACTGAAAGATCTCTCCGCTGGGCAATAAACCCGAGATAATCAGCCCAGCGAACATCTAACAACCGTTTGATTTGTTCGCGGTTTTCCGGGCTGTATGCATTGGAAGTAAAAGGTTCAACCGCTCCTTTATATCGACCGGTCCGGATAACCTGTACACCAACCCCATATTTCTTGAGAGTATCTCCGAGAAACAAATCGCCACTGGCCAAACCATTCAGAAGCAAAGTGCCCGATGGATCCATGTACAATTCATCACATGCGGCAAAAACCAGGTAATCGAGTTGGGAAGGACTGTGACAGAACCCAATCACCGGCTTACCCGAGCCCTTAAAATCTTCCATGCCCTCGATCATTTCACGCACCGTGGAATATCCGCATCCATAATCCTGTGGCTGAAAACTTCCTTTCACCAAAATTCCCGAAATTCGTCTGTCCGTCTTTGCCTTCCTCAAGGCATCTAGAACCTCCAGTAAATGGGCCTGCATCGGCCTAACTTCATCAGTCAAGGCTTGTTCAGCAACATCCTCGAAGGTTAGCCCTCCTGGACGCTCAGTCAGATTCATGGTAAGATCGAGAACAAGAAAGGAAGACTTTCTAATTTCCGGCTTTGGGCTTTCAAGAAATGAAGCAAAAATTCCCCCGAGAAGGAAGAAAAAGACCAAAGCAAAAAGAATGGTCGATACTATTGACACTGCGAATTTTCGCAGAACTTCGGAAAAAAACTTTTTCATTCGTTTAAAGATAAGAAAAAACACCTGATTAGACTAAAGGTCGAAGAAAAACTTTGCCTGTCATCGGAAATCCAACATCGTGCGATAGTCATGGATGACGAACCTCAAAGTGTTGAACGCAAGGCCTTGCGTATTAATTTGGACCCTGCCAAGTATGGTACCTTTGCCGAAATCGGGGCGGGTCAGGAAGTGGGCAGAAATTTTTTCCAGGCGGGTGGAGCCGCTGGCACGGTAGCAAAAACCATTTCTGCCTATGATATGAAATTTAGTGACTCCATCTATGGAGAAGCCGGTCGCTATGTTTCCCGGCAACGCTTGGTGCAAATGTTGGAACACGAATTTTATCTGCTCGACCAGCGCCTCACCCCAGACCGGGGTAATGAATCCACTTTTTTCGCCTTTGCCAATACGGTGACCGCCCTTAACTACAACAAGACCAACGAATGCCATGGGTGGATGGGAATACGCCTGCAGCTTGAACCGTTAGGAAAACCCCACGACATTATTCTGCATGTCCGTATGCTTGACCGGGACAACCGTTTACAACAGGACGCAATTGGCAGACTTGGGGTAAATATTGTTTACGGGGCATTTCACTTACGGGATGAACCAGGCAAATTCATCTCCGGATTGCTCGACGAAATTGGCACCGATCGCATTGAGGTGGATATGATTGAATTCAATGGACCAGATTTTCAGAAACGGGATAATCGTATCCTCTGCCTCGAACTCATCCGTAACGGTCTTACCCATGCAGTGATGTTCGATGAAAGCGGCCATGTGGTACAAGCCGCAGAAAAGCTCTACAAACATTCCTGCCTGATTGAACGTGGTAGCTTTCGTCCATTGACCAAGGTGAACATCGATATGTTAGAGAAAGCTAAAGCTCAATTTATAAATCGAGAAGAGGTAGATGAAACCAGGCTCAAGGTATTTATGGAACTTACCCTAGGTTCGTTGGGAGACGACGGCGATGTGGATCATGATGATTTTATCGCCCGTATTGAAGTGATTAATGCCTGTGGTTACGGTGTATTAGTTACCAATTATTTTGAGTATTATCGACTATCTTCATACTTACGAAACTTGGTCAAGGAACCGATTGGATTGGTGCTTGGACTTAACAACCTCGCCGATATCTTTAAGGAGGAATACTATTCCAGCTTGGATGGAGGAATTCTCGAAGCCTTTGGCATTTTGTTTAAAGAAAACCTCCGTATTTATGCCTATCCGATCGAACAGGAAACCTTTGATGCATACAGCCAGCAAATGGGCAGAGGGGATAATGTCGAAGCAGTCGCCAACGAGGATGGATTGATTACCATAGACAACCTTGTGGTCGCAGAAAACCTGAGAAATCTTTATAAATATGTTCGGGAGAATGGATTTCTTGAAACCATTGAACATTGCGATCGTGATAACATGAAACTCTTTTCAAGGGATGTTTTTCAAAAAGTATGTTCCCGCGAGACAGGATGGCAGGAACCACTCCCCCAACCCGTCTGCGAAATGATTGAATCCAAAGGCTTGTGGACTTGTTAAACCAGGTCTAGTTAATGCCTACCCTCTTATGTATCTTTCCAACCCGCAACGAATCAAAAAAGTATTGCTGCATTTGGCAAATCGACCATTCGACCTTCCGTTCTATCTAAAAAATTCTTTAGGCTCCCAATCTCCATTGGATTTACAACTTCCTTGGTGGAGTCTTTCTTCTATTCGCTATGTTGAAAAAAAGATTCCTGATTCATTAAAGGTGTTCGAGTGGGGTTCTGGGGGTTCGACCTTATTTTTAGGTAAAAATTTCCACTCGGTTAAATCGATCGAACACGACACCAAATGGTTTGAGGAGGTTAACCTAAAGGTTAGCCAATCTAGGTTAGCTTCTATACAATTAAGATTAGCCGAAATAAATTTGGCTAATCAAGAAGCCTTCGAGAACTGTGCATATTTAAAGGCCCTTGATCATGAAGTGGACTTTGTAGTCGTCGATGGAGAAGATCACTTTGGACCTGACTCCACATGGTCTGCGAGAACGAGTTGCTTTCAAAAAGCCCAGAAATTTATTTCCAAAGGGGGTATTATTTTGGTGGACGATTCATGGAGGTATCCAGAAATCAGAAATTTATCCAAAGCAAAGAACATAGAGATTCACGAAGGAATAGGTCCGTGTAGAGCCGGTGTAACCTCCACAGACTTACACTTTTATTAATTTAGATTACTAAAACTCAAAATCCGCGTAGACCATGCGGTGATCGGAACCCTCGAGGCATCGTAGGTAATCTGCAATTCTAGCCGAACCCTCAAGGTAGTGCTCTTTCATAGATGGACTGGCCAAAAGGTAATCCAGGCGGTCATAACTATCTTGCTTGGCATAGTAATGAGTCCAGAAATACCCAAGGCTATCCCGACAGGGAAGCATATGGCTTAAGACTGTTTTATTCACTTTGAGAAAGCGTCTCAAAGGGGCGGTATTTTTAAAATCATTAAAATCTCCAACGATCATGTGGGTTGGGTTGGTTTCAGGCAGATAGGTTTGACGTATAAAATCCCTCATTGCGCGTGCTTCCTTTTCTCGTAAATCCGCAGCCTGGGGATCATCCTTTCTCTCTGTCCATTTGCTCTTCAAATGAAGATTAAATAACCTCCAGGTTTTTCCCTTGGTACGAAATTCGACCTCCATCAACCCTCTTCTTGGTCGCACAGTCTCGTTAAAATATGAGAACTCTATGTTAAGATGAGATTTTTTTGAGATAATGGGCAATCTGCTTAGCAAAGCAAGGTGGCGCTGTTCATCGTTTTCTCCCCGCACCCAGTAGGAATGTTTATAATGGCCAATTCCTGAGCCGTTTAAATCTCTCCATAATTCATTGAGATAGTGTGGTTCTCCTATCTCCTGCAATGCCAATATATCTGGACTCACTCGGCGAATCATGGAACGAATTATACCGTTTTCAATTTCTGGTTTAGGGTAGTCCTCACGCCAATAACCAGCAACCAACCGATCCATCACTAAGTAATTTTTTACATTGTAGGATGCAACCCTTACTCGATCCCCAAACAGGGAAAATGCGAGAAGTAGAAAAAATAAAAGCTTAACAAATATTAGCAATCCATCAACCTGCACCGCGAATAACTTTTAAGTCCAAGCGTTCGCTTTTTTTAATTTCTAACCTCTGCTTGAAGTCGCCGGGGGTTTTTGAAGATCCTGCTTCGTGCCCATCCATACTCTTCAAAAGAATGTAGGCTCCCTGCACAGGAAATACTTGAGAATATCCATCCCACCATGACAAACGTGCTGATCTTGTGCTTGCAGATTTTACTTTAATTTTGTGCTCACCAAATGGAGATCCCCTAAACTCAGCATATTTGATTGGGTTGTAATCCACAGATTTTTTCCCACCTTTAGAAAATCCGTCTTTAATATCATCCCATTTCTCATTAAAGGGAAATTTAAGTGTCTTCCCGGCAACGGGATCAACATACAGAGCACCATCACCCGCGGCTTCTTTAATTTGTTCAAATGTTGCGTTCGCCGCATCGATAATTGAGGGTGCTTTCAAATCTATCCTCAGGATGGATGGAAACTCTTCACTTTTTGGCTCTTTTGCCTTTCCCCAAAAAGACATACCAGCGTGAGAGAACTCAAAATTATATTCAAAAGTAGAGCCATTTTCCCATTCCCCTTTTACAGTGGTTGTTCGACGGTCTTGAGATACAGGGGGTGATGAAGCGAGGCTTTTAACACGTCTTCTATTCCAGCCTCGTCCTTCTGACTTCGAATATCCATAAATATCTATTGCGATGGGAGATTTTTGCACACGGGCACCATTCTCATCTAACAACCAAATATGTGCCAAGCGCCCGTTAGCATGCAAACCTCCTTCAAAAGCGACACTCTCAAGGTAGGTATTGTATCCTTTCCACTTTCCTGATCCATACCTCTCCAAGACTTTTTCTCCTCCCCCAAGAATTGTCGGCACCAAGGACTTTTTAAGTTTTTGCAGGGCTTTCCCCAAAGCGATAGTTTGTGGATCCAGTTTCGTCCAAGGTAATGACATCGGACTGGATCGGCCGCGGATTTTAAGATCTACTCCCTGATCGTCTGCAGATACAAAAGATGCCTGCAATGGGCGTCCATCGGAGCTAGTCCAGGTGTGCATCTTATCCAAATCAGCTTCCACCACTTTTGGGGGAACAACTTTTACAGGTTTTGCCGGGGCAGCAGGTTTGGGAGGAGCGGGACGGTGCTTTGTGGCTAAGGGCTGTAAAAGTTTGGCCAATGCCTGTGACTCAAGGGCGAACCTGTCTAATCCTATGGTAAATTCCTTAGCTCCACCATTCATTGATAATGTGAGTTGGTCTCCCTTGAGAGAAACAAACTTTGCCTTCAGTGCCCGACCGTCAGCACTTTGCCAATCATGTTCTACATCCAAAGCTTCGGGCCCGAGTAAATCTTCGGGCACTGCAGCGAGAATCTCGTCGAATGGAGAAGATGTGGCAGGCGGAGCCTTGGGTGCGGGTGCTCCCAGTTGTTTAGCTAATGCCTGCGATTGAGTGTCTAAAGTATTCAGAGGCAAAGGAAAGACTTGGCCGTTCCATTTGATGGTTACAGTTTGAGCGACATTATCGAAAGAAATAAATGACGCCTGTAAAGTGCGGCCCTGCAAATCAGTCCATGGATAGAGCTTCTCGTCTTGGCCAAAAGTAGATAATAGAGGTAAGCTGAGGATGAGGGCGATTAGGTAGGGCTTTTTCATACTTCCTGTGGTTTTGGTTCTTTGTTTTCGATTTCCCATGACAATGTCACGGATTTCTTTTTTTGTTCCCAAGGATGGAAAACGTCAAAAATTTTTCCCGGATTTAAAATTTTGTTTGGATCAAGAGCCTCTTTAATCGCCAGCATTGCCCGCCACTCTGCATTATTAAATTGTTCGCGTACAAAAGGAGTCTTGGCCAGTCCCACTCCATGTTCCCCACTAATCGCCCCCCCCAGTTCGATGACTTTGCTCATCAATTCTTTAAGGGCGGATACCGCACGACTGGTTTCCTCTGAATTTTCTTCATCGTACATTAAATTAACATGCAAGTTACCATCTCCACAGTGTCCAAAGACTCCAATTTTGATGCCATAAACTGCCCGTAACCTTTCAACTGCCCCAACTAATTCCACTTGTTTGCCCAAGGGAACAACCACATCTTCATTTAATTTTGTAGAGGCCAGTTTTTTCATGGAAGAAGATCCCTGGCGACGAACTTCCCACAATTTCTCAGCCTCCTCCAATGAATGTGCCGAGCGATGAGCAAGGGCAGTCGTTTTTAACCAGCCTTCCAATTCCTTAGTCTGCTCATCCACCTGACTTTCCGAACCGTCCAGTTCGATCAGAAGCATAGGATGGGGAGTGATACCGGGGAAAACATCCGTACCGACATATTTTTGCAGGCAATCAATGGTCCATCGGTCGAGGTATTCAAGAATGGAAGGTCGTAGACCAAGTTTGCGAAGTTTTCCTGGTGAGGACAAAGCCACCTCATCGTTTTCAAAAACTCCAAGAAAGGTACGCGTGCTTAAAGGAAGATCCACAAGTCGCAAAGTTGCCTCGGTTACCACACCTAAGGTACCCTCACTGCCAATCCACAAATCGCGGACATTATAACCGGTCGCAAACTTACGAGTCGCCCTGCCCCATTCCACATATTCTCCACTTGCGAGATATCCTGCCAGAGACAGTACATAGTCCCGGGTCACCCCATACTTCACGCAGCGTAAACCACCAGCATTACAAGCTATATTCCCCCCAATTGTACAAAATTTCTTAGAGGATGGGTCGGGCGGATAAAACAAGCCACTTTCCGCAGCCAAGCTTTGTAAATCAGCCACCACTACACCCGGCCCACACCTTGCAAGCTGATTACTCTCGTCGATATCCAAATGATTCAACCTCGAAAGATCGAGCACCCATCCGCCCGCTATGGGAGTCGCACCACCCGTAAGGGATGATCCCGCACCTCTTGTGGTTACGGGGATTGCATGCTCATTAGCAATCCTCAGGACATCCCCAACCTGCTCGGCTTCCTTCACCCTAATAACCGCATCAGGAAGGAAGCTAACCTTAAGCCCGTCATAGGATGCATCTTCTCTGGCTTGTTCTCCAAATTCGACACAATTGCCTAAAAGCTCAACGAGCTTGGATGAGGCATTAGCTATGTCAGTACAATCATTCATTGTTCCAAATACTTATACAAATAGGAATTCTTAAACCATGCAAGAAACGAACCATCCATTACAGCTATTCTTTAACCTTTGAGGAATTCATCCAAGAAACGAGTAGCGACCCCATTAATAATTGAAACAAATGATAAGCAGTTATGGGAATAATCATGGTAGCGAAGAGCGAATCGTGATCGCTTGGAATTATTGCAAAAGCCAGGGGTATTCCGGTTGCCAAGGATTTTTG
>NZ_CAXLML010000175.1:0-22004 GCF_964187505.1 Candidatus Chordibacter forsetii | reverse complement strand
ACCGACAAAGGCATTGACCGAACAACAGGGGATTCGATGGGTATGCTTGCCACGGTTATCAACGGTCTCGCTTTGATGGATCGATTGGAAAAAATGGGGGCTGTAGTGCGAGTACAAAGTGCCATTCCTATGGATAAATTAGCCGAGCCCTACATTCAACGCCGGGCAATTCGGCACCTCGAACGTGAAAGAATAGTTATTTTTGTTTCAGGTACTGGAAATCCATATTTTTCTACCGATACTACAGCTGCGTTAAGAGCCAGTGAAATATCCGCCGACATTATCTTAAAGGCGACCAAGGTGGATGGTATTTATGACAAGGACCCACACAAGCACGAAGACGCCAAAAGGTTTTCTGAACTTACTTACATGGATTGCTTGGAAAAACGCTTATCGGTCATGGACTCAACCGCTTTTTCTCTATGTATGGATAACCGCATGCCCATTCTTGTTTTTGACCTTCAACAGGAGCAATCGATTCGCAAAGCGGTTTGCGGTGAATCGATTGGAACGATTGTTCGCTAGGTATACCTATTTAATTTATACAATACAAAACCCTACAATATTATGGATACCGAAGTTATTTTTAAAAAGATAAAAAGCGACATGCAAAAGTCTGTAGATCATGTCTTAAGTGAGTTTGCCACTCTACACACAGGCAAAGCAAACCCCTCGATGATCGAAGGAGTTACAGTTGATGTCTACGGATCCGCTATGAAATTAAGAGATGTTGCTGCCATCACTACACCAGACTTGCGAACCCTGCAGATTCAAGCCTGGGACAAAGGGACTGTTGCTCCTATCGAAAAAGCACTTATCGATGCAAAACTTGGCATTAATCCAGTTGTTACTGGTGAACTCATACGGTTACCTATCCCCGAGTTAAGTGGGGAAAGGCGGGAGGAATTATGCAAAATGGCTCAGGGCTTCGCGGAAAATGGAAGGATTGGAATTCGAGCTTCCCGCAAAGAAGGTTTAGATACGCTAAAATCTCTACAAAAAGAAGGCCTTCCCGAAGATGACTTTAAGAGGGCAGAAAAAGAGGTCCAAAAATTGACTGATGATATGGGAGACCAAATCACTCAAGCAGTGAGTGCAAAGGAATCTGATTTAAGAAAAGTCTAAAGCAAAAGTTATTAGGCAAATTGAGAATCAAACAAACTTCGTTTGCTTGAGGTTTGCTCTATTTACCTTTTCTCGCATTTTTGACGCTTAGGACGATGTAATAGATGAAGCGAGTGGTAATCAAATTAGGAACCGGTCTTTTATCAGCTGGTAACGGGAACATCCGAGTAGAAAGAATTTCTCAAATTTGTTCCGGTATAGATCTGCTCAAGAAGCAAGGTATTGATGTTGTGCTTGTTAGCTCTGGTGCCGTTGGCTTAGGCATGGGGAAACTTGGTCTTGCTTCAAGGCCAGATGACTTGTCTGTACTTCGTTCATGTGCTTCAGTTGGGCAAAGTGAACTGATGCACGCATGGAAATCTGCCCTCAGTGCCCATGATTTTTTGGCCGCCCAGATTTTGTTAACCCGTGAGGATTTTAATGAAGAAGCAAGATCAATAAAAGTAAAAGAAACAATAGATTCTCTGCTCGAAAGAGGTGTAGTTCCAGTCGTCAATGAAAACGATTCAATTAGTGATGAAGAATTAAAATTTGGTGATAACGACATATTGTCAGCTCTTCTAGCCTCCCTAACACAAGCCGAACTTCTAATTATCCTGACAACCGCAAAAGGCTTAATGACATCGGTAAATTCTGGTGTACTTGTTCCGTTTGTGAGTGAAATTAATTCTGAGATCGAAAAAATGGCAGAAGGTACGACCAGCCCGACCGCGATGGGTGGAATGGCTACTAAAATTGAGGCAGCCAAAGTGGCGACAAAATCAGGTTGTGCAGTATTTATTGGATGTGGGGAAACCCCAGGTCGACTTCCGCAAATTATCGAAGGTAAAACCGAGGGTACTTTTTTTGCCCCCGCGGGCTTAGAGTTAAAGCAACGCAAGAAATGGCTGGCTTTTTTCCCAAGCCCTCAGGGATCAATCGAAATTGATCAAGGAGCCTGCACGGCTATCCTTGAACAAGGTGCGAGCCTCTTAGCCAGTGGGATTTTACATTCAACCGGTTCCTTTGGACGGTCAGATGTAGTATCTATCCTCGATCCGACAGGTAAAATCATTGCCCGGGGAATTGCCCGTTTTGCAAGTGAAGAGCTTGAAAATATTATCGGAGCAAGTAATGAAACCGTGATCAAGACTTATTCCTGGAGCAATCGACCCGAGGTTGTTCATCGTGATTTTCTTGCACCTCTAATATCCAAAGCAAGTTCAGCATCATCTTAACATGTACGACTACGAAGACGAAGAAGACGATTTATTTGGTCCGCCACCCCAATCAATCAAGCCTGCCACTGGCGAAGGCATTGATTTTAAAAAAGAGTTAAACGCAGACCAGTACCAGGCGGTCACTGCACCAAATGGTCCTGCTTTAGTTCTGGCCGGAGCCGGTTCGGGTAAAACACGTACCTTGACCTATCGGGTCGCTTACCTCTTGGAACAAGGAGCTCCTCCGGAATCTATCCTCCTGCTCACTTTTACCAACAAAGCATCTAGGCAAATGCTTGAAAGAGTTGAAGAATTGACCGGCATAGGCGGTCACAGATTTCTTGGTGGTACCTTTCATCATGTCGGTGGCCAGGCACTGCGCATGTTTGGAGATTTAATCGGTCTACCGAGAAGTTTTACCATCCTCGATGATGGTGATTCCGACGCACTCTTAAATGAAATCATTCGGGAAATTGACCCCGACTTCTTTAAGGCAAAAGAAAACCCCAAGGCAAAGCCGATCAAAGGATTAATAAGCTATGCCAGAAATGTGGGAAAAGATGTCGAAGAGGTAGCCCTCGCTCGTTATCCGTCGAACCGTGAACTTGTCTCAAAAATTGAGCATTTCTTCGACGCTTATACCCGAACGAAATTAGCTCGAGGTTTAACCGATTACGACGACCTACTTGTCTTTTGGCTAACGCTTATGGAAAAACACGAAGATGCACGCACCTATTTCCAAAATCGTTTTTCCCATGTCCTCGTAGATGAATATCAGGATGTGAATTTGCTCCAAGCCAGTATTGTAGACCAAATTGCTTCAAACCATCAGGTAATGGCCGTAGGTGACGATGCTCAATGCATCTACACCTGGAGAGGGGCAGACCTCGATCAGATCCTTTCTTTTCCAGAGAGGCACCCGGGAGCTAAAATTTATAAAATCGAAACCAATTACCGAAGCTCTCCCGAAATCCTTAATTTAGCCAACGGAATTCTTGAGAATCGAACGGCTGAGAAAAGTTTTACTAAAGAATTAAAGGCATCCCGACCACACCATGAATTACCCAGAGTGGTACCAACCTTGGAAGCTTATCAACAGGCTGATTTTGTAATCTCTAAAATTGAAGAGCTTTATGATTCCGGTGCAAACTATGATCAAATCGCCATCCTATACCGAGCTCATTATCACGCTATGGAGCTACAGGTTGAACTCTCTCGTCGCGGACTTCCTTTTCTCATAACCAGTGGATTGAAATTTTTCGAACAAGCTCATGTTAAGGATATGGTCGCCCAATTAAGATTTGTGGCCAACCCCAAAGACAGTACTGCTTTCTTCCGTTTTGCTTGCCTACTCCCTAAAATTGGAGAAAAAACCGCAATCAAACTGTTAAAACTGGCTACCCAAGTTGCCGCTGAAAAAGCGGTCTCAATCTGCCAAGTCTTGGGAGAAGAAAAAGTATTTAAAAAAGTTCCAGCAGATGCCAAGGAAGACTGGGAATCGATGGCTGAAACCTTGGCTAACATTGATGTGATTGCAGCTACAGCAACTCCATCCGTTGTGGTCGAAGAAGCCATTGGCGGGTGGTATCAAACCTACCTCCGAGCAACCTTCGAAAACTGGCCGAGAAGGGAAGAGGATTTAGAAAGCCTAGTTGATTTTGCTTCCAAGCATCAAAGTTTAGCAGAAATGCTCTCACAATTGGTACTTCTTAGCTCAGAATCCGGAGATCGAGTAGTTAAACAGGGAGAAAGCTGTATTCGATTATCCACTATCCACCAGTCTAAAGGCCTGGAGTATCCCCATGTATTTATCATCGGCTTGGCGGATGGACTTTTCCCCAATAAGCGGGCAATTGACGGGGAGGGTGACTTGGAGGAAGAAAGAAGGCTCTTTTATGTCGCGACTACCCGGGCAGAACGATCTTTACACCTACTCTACCCCACCCTCGCCAACCAAAAAGGTATGCCCGTTCGACTTATGCAGAGCAGGTTCATCAAAGAACTTCCCGAGTCGCGTTATGAGTTACTCAATGCACATTCACGCCACGGGCATAGAAAAGAGCGATCATTCGGAAATTCAAACTGGGGAAATTCCGGTGGTGGGTATAAGGGTTACAAAAAATTTGGGTATTAGCCTTCGAGTGCATTCTTGAGTGAGGTCCAGCACAAGGTCGCACAATCCACTCGTTCGGGAAATTGAACCAAGGATTGGTACACCACTAGCTCGCCCTGCCAATGCTCTGGTGCTTCTCCGCACTCGATCCATTTTTCGACCGATTGTATCGTTGTTCGGGCACTCTCAATAGATTTACCTTCCAACTCACTACACATAATTGATGCACAGGCTTTGGCTAATGCAGAACCTTCAACTCGAGCAACCATCCGCAATATCTGATCATTGTGTACCTGTATTTGCACACAACAAAGATTCCCTGTTTTACGACTCTTCCATTCGCCGGAATGAGAGATATCGCACAATTCATCTTGGCCACAAGGATTATTAGCATGTTCCTCGAGAATTTCTCTTAACAGCCCTTCTTCCTTATTCACTTAAAAAGCATTCTTCCACATCATTGATTCAACCGGTAATGAAGAACGTTGATTGTACTTAGCAGAGGCCTTGTTGGAATAATCTACCTCGACTTCTCCCTCCACCAAAAAATAAATGAGCTGCCCGATGGGCATTTCTGCATAGACTCGTACTGGTTGAGAAACAGAAATTTCCAACGTCCAATGGTTACAAAATCCAACATCTCCCTTACCCGCTGTTGCATGGATATCAATGCCCAACCTGCCCACGCTCGACTTCCCCTCCAAAAAGGGGACAAAACGACGAGTTTCGGTATATTCCAAAGTGGCTCCCAGGTAAGTTTGCCCTGGTCTTAAAACAAATCCATCTTCGGGTATGGTAAAATGTTCCACCTGATTATGCTTACGGGCATCAATTACATCATCCACATAACAGGCAAGGTGTGGAGAAAGATGGACATCGTAGCTGTTTGTGCCAAGGCAAGTACGGTCATAGGGTTCGATAACAATATCCCTGCGTTGAATTGCATCTAAAATGGCTCGGTCTGAAAGAATCATAACTAATTTGCTAAAGGTTAATCTTGCCGGGTCAAAACAAAGCGACCCCGAGTTTTTCACCCGGGGTCGCATCTAAGATTCTTGATTAAGTATGAATTAGATCACTCGAGTTTTTCCAGGTACTGGTGCATCGTACCCTCCAGCAGAATTCATTTGTACAGGGGCTTCGCTTTCCCAAGTAAGGGAATCAATATTAGGACAAAGTTCTACCTTCGAATTTAATGCCTGATCAAAGGTGACCTCCTTACCGGAATAAGTGGCGCAACGACCAAGGATATTGGTCATGGTGCTTTTCGCTCCATAATCTCCCTCATTGTAAACTTCCCCCCTTGCCAATGCATCAATCATATTGAGCTGCTCTTGTTGATGACCGCCTACTTTCTTACCAGGATAACGCCAAGGATCTCCAGATTTTGGAAAGATTGTGTGAGGACCACCTACTTGGCTATAACCATCAGTTCCATATATGTGTTCAGATACATTTTGGGAACATCCCTTAATATGTCGGCATTGGCTGTACATCCTAAATCCGTCCGCATATTCAAACTCAACGAAATGATGATCAAAAATTTCTCCGTGATCTTTCCAATCAGGGTCATTTGCTGGATTGCCGCGCACTTGGCGACCTCCATGACCGTTCGCTTTGATCGGATAGGCTCCCTTGATCCAATTAATGATATCCGTGTTATGTATATGCTGCTCAACAATATGGTCTCCACAAAGCCAGTTAAAATAAAACCAATTACGAACTTGGTATTCCATATCATTCTGGCTGGAAGTTCTTTTCTTGGTCCAAACCCCTCCCCCGTTCCAAAATACACGAGCATAGGAAAGGTCACCTATCGCACCATCCTGAATGCGCTCAACAGTTTCTATATAATTAGGCTCGTGGTGGCGTTGAAGACCAACGGCAACCATAAGATTCTTTTGCTTGGCAATTTCATTTGCTGCGAGAACTCTTCTAATTCCTGCTCCGTCTGTGCCAACTGGCTTTTCCATAAAGACATGTTTGCCTTTGTTGATGGCATGTTCGAAGTGCAAAGGACGAAATCCAGGTGAAGTGGTTAGGAGAACCAAATCAACATTGTCCATTTCCATAACCTTCTTGTAGGCATCTAAACCGGCAAAAATGGTATCATCTGTTACCTTAAGCTTATCTTCATGCCCAACATGCTTGAGGTAATTCTGGGCTCCTTTGGCTGTATCCATGAAAGCATCTGCCAGTGCCACACATTCAGTCTTGTGAGGTGAGTTCATTACTTGAGCAGCGGCACCTTTTCCCCGCCCTCCACAACCGATCAAAGCAAATCGAATAACTTCTTTTCCTTTGCTCTTTGCCGTTAGAATATTGGGAAAAGAAACCGCAGCACTAGCAAGGGCTGCTGATCCCATGAAATTTCGTCTACTTACTGAATCTTGGTTACTCATTATTATAGTTTTATGTTATTAGTTTAGGAGTTAAGTTTAATACATCAAAGTCTAGGCGGCTGAGGCAAACTATCGTACAGTCCATCCAATTCTCCCACCGACCATCGAATGCCTGCAAGGAAGTGTTCCAATAAAAAAGGTGTCCACCAAGTTGCTTTGTTGTGTCCAAAATTTGAATAAAATACTCTCCCTTTTCCATAAGACTTAACCCAGGAAACGGGATAATCTTGAGTAGGAGACTTTCCAGATTTCCCACTTTTATTTGCGTCCAAACTTATTAAAACACGCAGGTTCTTACGATCGTAACCTTTGTATTGATAGATCTCATCTGAAAATCGAAAGGTTTTGGCAGAAAAGCTTTTACACAAAGCATGCCCAGGATCTTCTACCCTAAAGGGCCATGTGCCACCTGCATTCCAAGGGTGTCCATCAAAACAACCTCCAATCATATTTGTGTATTCTTGCCATTTGGGCATACCCGCATCTGAAGCTCCGTGAAAACCGACAAAACCATTGCCTTTCCTAATAAAATTCAAAAGTGCACTTCGCTGTTTTTGAGTGACAAAAGCCTTTTCCACACGGGTGCAATTATTAAAAATTAATCCATCAAACTCTTTTAGGTTTTCTACTGAAAAATCTTCAACCGACTGAGAAAATGTTGGATTAAAGGCTCCAGTCTTTTGTGCCAAAGCACGTAATGCCTTAACTCCGGTCGGAATTGACTTGTGAGCAAATCCACTCGCTTTCGAATAGACTAGAATTTGAGGAACTTTTTGAGATTTAACAGGCGGAACTGTTTGAAGTGCTTTTTCTATCTTTTTTAACTCAGGATCTGGAGATGCGGACAGGCAAGTAAGTCCAAAACAGAGTAAAATAGTAATATTTCTAAACATGCAAAATTTTATAAAAACATCATATTCCATAAAAAAAGGAGAGCAAGCAAGGGAGAATACCCAAGAATATAAATTTATTCTAGAGGACTTTCTTCAAATTCAGACTTCTTTTTAGCACTCAGGACAAGTTCCAAAGAGTTCCATCACATGGGACAATTCAGTGAATCCGTAAGATCTTCCTACCTTTTCCAATTCTTCGGCCATACATATATCCACTCGTTCGGTACGACCACAGATTCGGCAGGTCAAATGATGGTGGTGGTCATGTCCATGGGACAGGCAGAACACTTTTGTTCCATTTTCCCGAACTCCAAGTTGAACGACTCCAACACGATCGAACTGTTCAAGCGAACGATACACTGTTACCAAGTCACATGAACCGGAGGGAAGTTGGGCGTGTGCCTCTTCAGCGGACAATGGATTCTCGGCTTTTGCCAAAACCTCTAGCATCGCTTTTCGCTGTTTGGTCAACCGCAAACCAGCCTCGCTTAACTGAACTAATGATTTATCGACCAAAGAGTTTGACATAAGTAATACATTACATGCTCTCCATATTTTTACTATTGGGCAAGATGTAACCGACTAGATCGTTTGCCATGGTCCAATTTTTCGGGCAAAAGAATAATCGTGAATCCTTTACTCTTAGACAAGCCCTTCGAAAAATGGCAACTTGGCAATGTTCCAACCTACCGAATGGAACAGTTGCGCCATTGGATCTTTGAACAAGGGTGCTTCGAATGGGAAGAGATGACCAACCTGCCCAAATCTTTTAAGCAAGAACTTTCTACTCATTGGGACTTGTGTCCTATGGAAATACTTCGGTCTCAAGGTTCAACCGACACCACCCGTAAATTTCTATGGAAACTAAGGGATGGACAACTTATCGAGAGCGTGCTCATTCCGGCAACTACCGGAACAAAAGGCATACGTTCATCACGGCTAACCCTTTGTGTATCCACTCAAGTGGGGTGCGCAATAGGATGTAAATTTTGTGCCAGTGGATTGGATGGCTTAAAGCGTAACCTGACAACTGGGGAGATCGTTGGTCAGGTTCTCCTCGCCCGCAATCAGGCAAATCGTAGAATTGATAATCTCGTATTCATGGGCATGGGAGAACCCTTGGCCAACCTACCTGCCCTTCTCCCTGCACTCGACCAAATTCTTTCTGAAAAGGGTTTAGGCATTGGGGCGAGACACCTGACACTCTCCACCAGTGGATTGGCCCCCAAGATCTTAGAACTGGCAAAATACCCCGCTCAAATACGCTTAGCGATTTCTCTCCATGGTGGGGATGATCAAACCCGCCAAAAAATTATGCCCATCAATGAACGCTATCCGCTCAACACATTGCTCGAATCATGTGAGAGATTTATCGCGGAGCGCAAAAAAATGATCACATTAGAATATATTTTGATCGAAGGTGTAAATGATGACCTTAAGCAAGCGGAACTTTTAGCAAGCCATGCACGTCGGCTTAATGCGAAGATCAACTTAATTCCATACAACCGCGTGGATGGACTTTCTTGGAAAAGGCCTTCCCTGGAACAAATTCGTGCATTCCACCAAAAGGTGGAGCAAGGCAACCCACCACGGGTAACTTTGCGTATGGAAAAAGGACACGACATAGATGCTGCTTGTGGTCAATTAAGGTTGCGCGAAAATAAAACTCAAAAAACATCCTGAGCTTACACGAGTTGGTTTCTCTTAGTCCGGCAACCTGATAAGAATTACATTTTTGATGAGCCCCGATGTATCATAAGTTGAAAAGCCCAATGGGATAGACATTTCAATCTCTCCCGTACGCATGGATATTTTCCTGCCTTCAACTTCACAATCAATCAATTGTTCATCATCAACCCAAAATTTTAAATGGGTTCTCATAACTCGTAATCGACAAGCATACCAATGATCAGTTCTGAATCGATGTGCCGTGGCCGCATCGTTTTCGGATGCATCAAAACCATCAATGCAAGATATCCCAACCAAAGCACCGCCCCACCCGCCAAGAATTAAGGTTCCATGACTTTTTAAATAAGGGAATGTGAGAGAACCAAAAAAATCTGTTCCCATAACCTTCATCGCGTCCCATCTGATTTCATAATTCACCCGTGGAAGTTCCTCACCAATCCAATGTATGCCGGTTAAAGCAATGCCAAACTCAAGCAAAGCACTTCCATTTCCATCAAGTCCAACTTCTCCCCGACCTGCAAAATCTGTGATTTCCCAATTTTCCAGGCTTTGGCCGTCAAACAGGATTTTCCGACTATCCTCCAATTCCTGTGGTGTTTCTTGGGCCAGGCAAGAAAGTACACTTAAGAACAAGCAAAGTAAGCTTTTAATCAAGGTGAGGCTATCTGATTGCATAATTGAATAAGGCACTAGAACCCCAAATAAAGGTTCTACTTTGGGCGTTCAATTACCTCAATCTCGTAACCTTCAGGTGCGTCGACAAAAGCAAAAATTGAACCTGACGAGCTTTGGGTTGGGCCATCACTCATGGGTACACCAATTGAATCTAAATGAGTTTGAAAATCTACCATACTATCAACCTCAAAGGCCAAATGCATTAAATCCTCCTGAACTTTCACTGGGCCGGATCCCGGGAAATAAGTAATTTCAATTTCTTCTTCACTGTTGGGCACAGCAAGAAATGCTAGCTTAGACCCACGTGGAGATTCATGCCTACGGGTGACCTCTAAACCAAAAACACGCTGATAGAATTCGAGCGTTTTTTCTAAATCATCCACCCGCAAACGGGTATGTAAAAATTTACAAACTACCATTTTGAAGTACGCCTTACTTTCGTCTCATGTTTGGCGACACACTCTTTATCTTGGCTGCTCCGCATGCATTCAATGCAGCTAGAGGGGCTTGCCAATTGGCTAATGGATCTGTCCAAATATGTACTACAAAATCTTCTCCATGCTTACTTTTTTCTCCAAGCAAGTAATCTTTAACATCGGGAAGGTCTAAGGCTTCAAACGCATTACCCATGTAATTGCCATCTACCCTGACCGAACCATCTGCTTCGATTTCTATATGGGATTCAGGCTTTGGTTTATTGTAACTACTTGGTGCAGATTTCCCCGGGAGGATAGCAGAAAGTTCTGCTTCAGGTTGCTTGATCATGGTAGTGACCATGAAATAAATTAATAGCAAGAATGTAACATCGATCATTGGAGTAAGATCGACTTCATCGACATCATCTAAAATTTTCTTAAAAGTATCCATGACCTTTTAAGTCTACTCCGCCGATTTAAAGGCACCAAAAACAATATTAGATTGGCCTCCCATTAAGACTTGTTCATGGACATCATTAAGAACCGATGCAGGGATATCTACATGGTACCTCAAAAAGACTTTCCATGATGGATTTCTCGCTACGGCAACTGAAACTTGAGAAATATCAATCGGTTGTTCTCCCCAATAAATCATTTGACCCATCGAAGGGTCGTCATCCACAGAAATAATGGTGCGAGATGGAGGTGACTCGGGAATTTTGGCATTTGAAGCAATGCCAAGTTTAGGATCTGAAAGCTCGACATATTGTTCAGATACCTGTTTAGCAACGACCATGAAAAATACGATCAAAAGAAATACTACATCAATCATCGGAGTAAGATCCGGTGAATCGTTGGTGTCTGGCACTTCAAATTTCGCCATAATTTACAGTCTTTTCAAACAGTAAGTAAGGGAGAAAAAATATTCAATCAGGCAGGCTCAGGAGCGGCTTCCTCGAAAGTGTCTTCTTCATATTGTTCCTCTGCACCACCCTCTTCATCAAAACCGCCACGGGCAGCACGTACAAGAGTGAAGACCATAGATCCTGTAACCTTGTTCACTTCAGCTGCTATGTTACCAAACTTTGTTTTGAAAAGAAAATATGAAATCAGGCAAGGGATCGCAACCACAAGGCCGGCAGCTGTCGTCCAGAGTGCGCTACCAATATTACCAGCCATCTGCTTACTTGCCTCTCCACCCATACCGGCACTGGTTAAGACGGCAAAGGCACCAATCATACCAACCACTGTACCGAGCAATCCAACCATTGGGGCAATTGAACCAACCGTGTTCAACATATTAATCCAGGTAAATGGTTTGGACATATGCAAGGCCGCGTTTTCATCTAATCCTTTTTCAATCGCTTCGATATCTAACTCGTCATCTTGTATCCGTTCCAAACCACCTTTCATAATCGAAGTAATGGGAAGTTTGTACTGGTCGCAAAGCGATTTCGCACCTTCGATGTCAAGGCCCTTGACTGCATCCATGATTGGATCAATTACATCATCCTTAATAAAAGCTTTCCTGCGAACATTGATACTGTTGAAAATAATCAATGTTATACCTGCAATAATAAGGAGTAAAAAAACAGTAAAGAAAGTGGGGCCCAAATTACTCCATGCTGCAACAAAAAGGTTACTGTCTTGAGCCGAAGCTTTGCTAACAAGCATCGTTGGCGAAAGAGTAGCGTAGAGAAAGAGTAGGCAGGCAGGTATACGTAAGGTACAAGGTTTCATAGTGCGGTTCATTGCGATTAAGGAATTAGAAAAGTAAGAAAATTGATCTAGGTCAATGAGGATTTGTTGGATTATGATTGGGGCAGTTTTGCCAGTCGTTCGATACTCATTTTTTCCCACTTGGTTTTAGGAAAGAATACCTTGATTTGATTGTAGACATTTCGGGCAGCTTCTTGAAGCTCGAGCTTTTCATAAGCATCTCCTGCCATCATTAAGGATTCAGGTAACCAATCTAGTCCAATCCGGGCATTGACTATACCCTCTGTAACTTCGAGTACAGATTGCCTGTAATAATCTGCAGACTTGAACTCATCTCCGCGGGCTTCGAATTGACGGGCATATTGAACGCGAAGTAAAGAACGCAATAATTTATAGAGCGAATACTCGTTGGTATTTCGAGCTGGTGGTTCTTCATCAAGTTTTTTCAGACCCTGCACTGCAGAATTGAACATTTTACCTGCTGCCGCTGCATATCTTTTATCTTTCGCCGCAGCCGGTGCATAGACCTCATACAGTTTCATGTAACAATAAACCGGCCATATTTCCAAAATTTTATTGTATGGACTATTCGGGTCCTTGGCTACAATCGGTCCAAGTCTAGCGTATTCACTGATCGCCTCGGTATAAAGCCCCTGGTTTCTTAATGAATCTGCCAAACGTAGATAGGAGGCATGATCTGCACTGTTATCCCGAATCGATATTCGCTGCAAAAGAGCTCGCGATGCTTTAGCAGAATCAGGATTTGATACAATCATTTTACCGCACAATTCAAGAGCAGCTTCGGAAAAATCTCTATATCCATAACCATCCAGTCGAGAAAGATTTAAACGAGAGAGTAAATAAAAAGCCTCATTGTATTGCTCCATACCCAACAGACCTTTGACATAGGTTAAGCAATCATCGTGAATAGCAAGGTATTCAAAGGGCATATCAAGAAAGAGCATGACTTTGTAAACCTCAGGTCGTAATGCGGTCAGTACACGGGGGTCGTATTGCTCGTTAGACAAGTAGTTGAGGTATGTTTTCGCGTTTCTTGACCAGTTGAACTCAAATTTTTTGATATTCTGTCTCTGCAAACCACGCAACTCTAGTTCCAATCGCCCAGCACCCTCCATTTCTGCATAAATTATGCCTCGAGCCGAGTCTATGCCCAAAAGCTTCATTGGCTTAGTAGCAGCTGACTTTAGGTAATGTACTTTTACCGGGATACCACCACCGGCATATTTTTTAAAATAGTCTTCTGCTGCAGAAACGGTGCTTGAACACAAAACAGCAACGATGAACAGCCAGCCCTTTGAACAAAAATTCTTTATCATTGGTACCTCCTTAGCCAATCATCTCTTCTTTTCTCCAGCCTGCTGACTTGATTAGAATTACCAATTCTTTCATAACAACTGATAGCTTGGTCGAAAGCTTTCTCGGCCCACTTACCTGAGGAAGCATACCTTGAGGTAGTGTCATCAAAATGTCGGGACGCTCCTTCAAAATCTCTCATCTCTTTGAGGCATTCCCCCATCATGTAAGAGCATTCACCTTTCAGCTCCATGGTGCTTTCATCGCTATCTCTGGCTTCACCAAAAGAAGCCTGAGCCAGAAGAAACTTTTCGCTGTCCTTATTGATCTTAGCAATTTCATACAATGCATGACCTTTGCGTAATCGGGCATTGTTAGAGTTAGGGTGCCACGGAGCATTGGTAATCGCAATGTCATAGCTATTAGCAGATTCTTCAAAATCCTTATTTTTATCGTGAACCTGACCGATTATATAGTTAGCTGAAAACAAAAGCTCACCCTGAGCATTGGGATAGACTTGAGAAAGTCTTTCCATCGCTGCAAGGGCATCTTTGAGTGAGTTTTGTGCCAACATCTTTTGGGCCATCCAAATTAGAACACTGGGACTGGCCGCAGCGAAATCATTTGTCTGGGGATTGTAGTTCGAACCAACCCGAGAGCCAACCCGGTCAAGATTTGCCCTCATTCGAAGTTCGAGGCTTTTTTGGCCATTGGACTCAGCGACTTGCAACATGGAAGCAAATGCCTTGGAGGGAGATAAATCTTTGGGGAATCGTGATTGTAATCCCTCATATTTTTTTAAGTAACCTTTAAATTGCTCGATGTATTTAGGATTATTAAAAACGCCTCCTCGATACTTAACGATATCCTCATAGATTTTCGGGTCCATCTGATTGTATTGGGAAGAGAGCATGGACAAACTTTTGCTGCGATCGAGTATGATTTCCTGAACAGTACCTGATACCTGCTGTTCGATCCCTTTACGATCAGTATAGCTGAAAGATACTTGTTCTGAAGGATTTTGGAGTTTTTCCAAAACCTCTAGAGTTTGTCCAAATCGATCCTCATAATAACGATACTTTTCGCAGTATTTTTTAAGGAGATCATCAACACCAAGGTTTGCGGGATCATTTCCAAATTTCTCAATTTCATCAAAGTACAACTTTAACATGGCGGAAGGCTGTCCTAATTTCTCTTTCGCAAAACCAATTTTTTCGGTGGCCTTGGCTACTTGAGCCCCTTCTTGGGATCCATATTTCCCCATATAATCAGTGTATAGAGATTCGATTTCCTTGTAGCAGGAAGTTGTCGCGGCGTCGTAAAGTTCTTCAAATTGTAATTTTGCATCGCCGTTAAAATCATGATCCGCCAATGAAAACTCAAAGGAATCTTTCATATCCACCCGCAAAGCATCGTACTCTGCCTTGCCAACGCATTTATCTGAATCTTTATCGAAACTCAGGAAATGGTTGACCAAGCCTTCGGGGTTTTCACCCACTCTCTCCAATAGACCACCCTCATTGGCAACAGAATCAGAAATTAAACCAATTTGTTCTGTATTTTTCCGGACATTGGAATAACTAGCTCTTGCTTGTTGAATTTGCTTAATACTTGGCTGGGTGTCGGGTCCTAAACCACTTGTAGCAAGATCTCCCATGCTTAGGTAAACTTCTGCAACTAGTTTATCTTCTGGGAATAAAGTTACAAACTGGCTAAACAAACGAATGGCATTTTCGTTATCTTGAGATCCCTGAAAAGCAACTGCCAAGCGGAACATCGCCTGTTTTGCATACTCCTCATCCGGAGAAAATCTTGCTTGAGCTCCATTCGGCCATGAATCAACCAAGTTTTCTCCGCCGGATGCAACCGTTCTCCCTGAACCAACCTTTGTTGTAATATTCCAAAGTGAACCATTGGTCCATAAAAAGTAGCCTTCCCCGTTCGAGTAAACTGGATGATCGTTTAATTTGACCATTTCCATCTTACCATCCTTCTCATCATACATCGGCAAAAATACCCCATTCGGATCTGGAACCTCGAGAGGTTCAGACTCTTCTGGGTCAGGTTCTACAGGGTCTGGAGCTAAGCCCTCATCCAAATTACCATCGGTAATGTCAGTAGAATCAACTTCGGATGCAGGTGTTTTTTCTGCAGACTCATCAGTGGTAACAGGGTCATCTCCCCCACATCCAATTGTTCCCATAATGAGCGGTAATGAAAGCAAAAAACTGATTCTAGGTGCCAACAAATTAGTAATGCTTTTTTTTGATGGGTATGTAGTCAACCAACTCATGATCATTCTTCCTCAATCGCTGCTTCGTCCAAAGGTAGGCCTTTGATACTGACCCCGACAACTGCACCGAGGAAAGGTTTAGCAGCATCATAGTTTCCACTGGCAAGCAAAGCCAATCCACTCATGTAGTTAATACGGCCCATAGCTACGGTTCCTTGGAGTTCTTTCTTGTTTGCATAACCCAGGGATGGGTTAAAAGTTCCATTTTCGAAACCAGCAAATTTATTGAGCAACTTGTCAAATTCTTGGCGTTTAAAAAACTCGGCACCCATCATACCAATAAATTCACGAGAATATTTGTGTTCAGGCATAACATCTAAAAAGTCCTCACAAAGTTCAAAAAATCGGGCTTGGTATTCGTCAGCTTTTGCTTTTGCGGCAGCCGCTTTCTCTTTATCAACGGTAGCCAGGGAAGCTTGTAATTCCTCCACGATTTCCATTTGTGAAACCACCTCCTTACGATACGCGTTGGCCATAATAAAGGTAACATCGGCACGGAACTTTAATAACTCCTTGTTCGCCAAATACTCTTCACCCAGCTCAATTGACTTCTCACGGAATTTTACGGTGTTTGCAGATGCAAAGGCGGCATAAATGAAATTTTCCGCCATTTCATGATCAGGAAAGTCCCTGTAGAGCCAGTAAAATGCCCAGAACGACTCCCACTCCCTCTTACAAGCCTGAAAGTTATCCGCTTTTCTCCATCGTAAAACGGTAGTGAAGGAAGGAGTGTTCTTTGCTAGTTTTAGATGACTCCGAGCGCTTGTTGCCTTCATCGCTAATTCATTGATCCTACTCTTGAGAGACATGATTCTTTTAGGGGGTAAGCGTCTACCTTGTGAATCAATAAATGACTGGATTTGATCTATTTCATAGGAAATTTCTTTTTCCCTTGCAGTGTAAAAGGTCACAATTTCTTCAGTCGTCATGGTTAGGGCAAAAAGAAGAGATGCTTCTACTTGTCTGTCCTTTTCCTTTAGAACCTCAGCCCCCTGCATCAGGTTCACATTTAATCGAAGATCAAAGCGGGCAGGAGTATCAGCTGACAACCTCGGAAGTAGAGGAAATACCTCGTCTATCCTTTTCTCTTTAACAAACATTTCCACCATGCAGGAAACAGCGTAAGCCGCTCTGTCTTCATCCTTGGCAAGGTCGGCAAATTTAAGTAACTCCTCGAAAGCTTTTTCACCACTTCTCCAATTTTGTTTAATGTGGTAACACTGAGCCCTACCATAATAAAGGTTCATTAAATCACTCCTCCTAAGAATTTTTTTCTTAAAAGGTTTATCCTCATCCAACAATTCTTCGATAACTTCTGCTGCTTCATCCCATTTTTGTAAAGCACGCAAGCAGGTAGTGCGTTGCTGCATAGCGGCGACTGCATTTTCATTTTCGGGATATTTCCCCACAAACTTTGCAAATGCATCCGCTGCCTTTTGCATGTTAGACATGTCTCCAGTTTTGCCAAAGTTTTGAAGGTATCCAACACCCCGGACGTATCCAAATTGTTCGAGAATTTTCTCAACCTCCGGATTTCCTTCACCGGCAAAGCGAATTTCAAGCTGATCTAAATACGGAGCTGCACTGGCATAATCTCCTTCACCAATTAATTGTTGAGCCTCGCTCATCACTTGCCGCATGGGCATATCCGCAGGGTTTTGCCCGTTCAAAGGAAATAATCCAAAGGAAAAGGAAACTATGCAAATCGCAGAAGAAGTGAGCTTAAAAAACATCTAGGAATTTAGGGTAACTTTTCGGATAAAAGACAGACCCGAATACACCCGCAAGCCTTTTCTTGGATGATTCTATTGGTAAACTCTAATGATAATTAAAAAAAGTAGCTTAAAGATGAATATTCTTTTAGATCATACAGCAAGGACACTCCTGAACAAAGTGACCAGGACTGTATTCCTTCAATGCCAAAGTCTGGCCAATACTTTTAGCATAGGATGGTGAACCCACACGATACCCAAACGCACAACCAGGGGGAGGATTAATCGGGGAAGGCACTTCTCCAGAAAGGGCGGAAAATTTCCCGCGCACTTGAGGGTTCGGCTGTGGGATGGCGTCAATCAATGAGCGTGTGTATGCATGCAGTGGATTGTTGATTAATTCTTCAGCAGATGCGATTTCGATTACCTTGCCCAAGTACATCACTGCGATTCGATCCGAAAGATGACGAACCACCGAGAGGTCGTGTGCAATAAATAGGCATGTTAAACCAAGGCGATTTTTTAGCTCCAGCAATAAGTTAAGAACTTGACTACGAATGGACAGATCAAGAGCAGAAACAGGTTCATCTAAAACCAAAATTTCAGGACTCAACGCAAGGGCTCGGGCTATACCAATCCTTTGGCGCTGTCCGCCTGAAAATTCAAAGGGATAACGAGAACCTGCATTTTCCGGCAATCCCACCAAGTTTAACAATTCCTTTACCCGGGCGGTTCTTTGGCATGAATCTCCTATCTGGTGAATAACCAAGGGCTCCTCGAGGATTTGTCCGACATTATGGCGGGCGTTGAGCGATTCTGCTGGATCCTGAAAAACCATTTGTACACGCTTCCGGTTTTCTTTGCCAAGCTTCCCCCCAAAATCTCCGAGTTTTTGTCCGTCTAAGAAAATTTCTCCGGCTGTTGGCACGTTTAATCCCACCACTGTTCTTGCTAAAGTAGATTTCCCACAACCCGATTCACCGACTAACCCAAGGGTCTCCCCCTTGGCTACCTTTAGGCTTACTCCATCGACTGCCTTACAGGTAGCCACCGGACGCATCCAAATTCCACCTTTAACAGGAAAGTGAACCTTCAATTGAGATATTTTAAGTAATTCCTCCATCAAATTGAACTTTGGTTATTCAAGCGTCCACATGCAGGACAATCCTCAACCCAATGATTCTCTTCGACCTCCACAAGGGGTGCCCGTACCTCCAACCACTCCTGCTCGTGAAAGTGAGGACTTCTTGAAGCAAAGCGACAGCCTGAGTTTAAATCTGCCAATGCTGGAATCATTCCCTGAATTACTGGAAGTTTGGTTTGCACGGGACCGGTAAGTGAAGGTATCGAAGCGAGCAAACCTTTGGTGTAGGCATGTTGAGGGAATTCAAAAAGCCTATGCATAGGAGCTCGCTCAACAATTCTTCCTGCATACATAACAGCTACCTCATCGCAAGTCTGAGCAACCACGCCCAAATCGTGCGTAATTAGAAGTAGGGACGCACCTGACTGTTCCTGTAATTCGGACATCAGTTGAAGAACTTGTGCCTGAATAGTGACATCAAGGGCTGTGGTTGGTTCGTCGGCAATAATCAGATCGGGCTCGCAAGCTAAAGCAATGGCAATAACGATCCGTTGCCTCATACCTCCAGACAATTGATGGGGGTATTCATTTGCTCGAATACTTGGTTCAGGGATGCCCACCTTTTGCAACATCTTCAAGGTATGGACTCGGGCTTGACCCCTGTCCAAACCTTGATGAGTAATATACACCTCATCCACTTGCCTTCCGATCGTATGAGCAGGATTTAAAGCATTCATCGGTTCCTGAAAAATCATTCCGATCTCTTTCCCACGAATGGACCGAATTTCATCGGTGGACATATTGAGCAAGTCGTTGCCCTTCCACAAAATAGAACCGTTAAGAATTTTACCGGTGGGTTGCGGAAGCAGGCGAAGCAGAGAAAGTGCACTTACACTCTTCCCACAACCCGATTCACCCACAAGTCCAAGCGTCTGTCCCGGCTTTAAAGAAAGATCCACTCCATCGACTACGACTAAGTCTTCGCCCTCTTCATTTTCAAAGGCAACTTCCAGCCCTCTTACTTCAAGCAGACTCATTGAAAATCGTTGGTTCGCATGGAGCAAAAATCCTTATGCTTATAAATTGATTCGGTGCTTTTCATAAACTCTCACACCAAATTGAGCATCTAATTTCCTACCATTCTTTCTGGCGTCATCAATTAATAACTTCTTATCCTCGTCGATCCAAAAAACTTGAAATTCTGCATAGTCTCTGGTTTCACGAGGGCCCCAGTCTTCGGGGAATGCCACCCAATTCCAATGCCCCATTCGTAACCAAGGCTTTTTCCAACCTGGTACATAGACTGCATGGTCATGAATCAATTTACTTAATTGATGAGCCAAACTGGTAATTCCCTTTAAATTCTCCTCCATTCTGTATTGATCGATTAATTGATCAATTTCGAGAACAGCGGTTTGGGTAAAATTATTGGTACTTGTTTTCACAACAATATCCGACCGTAAGGTCCCATCTGTAGTAAACTTTTCCTTTCCGCTCGGTGAATAGGCATTATCTGAATGATAAGGTTCCCAAAAACGGGGAAACAATTCGACGAAGGAACTAAATGCTGAAAAAACAACCTGATGATTTTTCTCTGATGCCGTCTTAAACGCGGCTGTGCTCTCGAGTATTTTAAGCTTCAAATCAAGCCCTGCTTTTTTGGCCTCCTCCCGTAAGACCACCAGCACATCTTCCAAATGTTTATAGCCCGTGAGCAATTCAACTGACAATCGTTTACCTGCATCATTGATCAAAATCCCATCTTTTCCACGATCACGGTATCCCGCTTTGGCAAAAAACTTTGTCGCCAAATCAACAGAAAACTTTCGGGCCTGCAAAGTCGGGTGGGAACGCTTGCCATATCCATCTGCTACCGTTCGCATCCTTTCAAAATCTCCCCGAAATATTTTTTGGAGAACGAGATCAAAATTCATTGAGTGTTGAAACCCAATTCGAATGTTTAAATCATCAAATGGTGGTTTAGAAGAATTGATACGCAGGGCGTAGGAGGGAGGAGGGACTTGATTAAAAAAGGTAACCTTGGTCAAATATCCATCACTCACTAATTGATGAGTATCGGGCAACTTTTCGTACCAATAATCGGTTTTGGACAGACTAAACATATCAAGATCCCCCTTGAGAAATACCTCAAAAGCTTTGCTTGGGTCACGAATGACTTGAGCCATGATTCGGTCGGGGTTGTATCGGTTGCGATAAAACTTTTTCTGATCAGCCCACCAATTGGATAAACGGGTCAGAGTCACAGACTGCCCTTTTTTGATGTCCTCTTTGCGAACCACATAGGGCCCAGTTGTTGGCTCCTGGACCCATTGGTATTTCTTTAGATAATCACCGCCCAGTTCATCATAAAAGTGTTCGGGTATAGAACGTATAGAAATGCGCTCGACCAAGTCAGGTTTGGCGGAATGATAAGTAATGGAAAGCGTATTTTTATTAAAAAGTGTAACCTTTAGAAATTTGTCCTTTCCGTAGAAATCATTGTACCAGGGGGCTTGCAGATGCTTGCTTCTCATGAAGTAGAAGGTGAAGAAAAAATCACTCGCCCGCACTGGCTGACCATCGCTGTACCTCGCGTCACCATCTAATTGAAAATAAACCGTTCGGCCATCTTCCCCGAGAGCCCACCGCTCGGCGAGTCCAGGATAATAGCCATCAGAATTTGGATGTGTCATCACGAGGCCCACACCGTTATAATCGAGCAAATATCTGCGAAAAGCTCCATTGGCATCCGGCCCAATGGTTCGCAAGGTTCTGGGAAAGTCAGACATGAAAGTTTTCCAGGTTCCTCCACGCTTGGCGTCAGGAGAAGAAAATTCATTTTCCTTTGATCCATCCTCCCATCGCAAATCCTTGGGTAATTGATTGATACTAGAGATTTGAAATGCGTCTTTGTGCTTTAAGTAGAAATCCAGAACCGTATCAGAACAGTGAGCCAGCAAAGGATGAGGGTTTCCAGATTCATCTAAAAGCCCGGAAAATTCAGTAAATGTTTTTTCTTTGCTTGGTTGATCAGCTTTTACATCCCCGACAGAAGAGCCGATTTCTTTTCTCAATTCCTGAGCAAATTCACGGGCCAATTCCCGAATATACTCACGGTCCGCTTCGCCCATAGTTCGAGCCGTTTCTTTGGGTTGGCTTCCTGGGTTTCCTGGCTCCGGTCTTTTAAGTGTATTATCCTCACAGCCTGCAAATACAGAAAGGAAGAAAAATGAAAGGAGAGTTAAAATATGCAGGTTTATTTTTTTTGTGCTGTTCATTGGTAAGTGGAAAATTTTTTGGGGTCAAAAGCTTCTCGGATCGCTTCTCCGACGAAGGTAACCAAGGTAAGGGTGAGTACAAGTGCCCCGGC
>NZ_CAXLML010000174.1:0-5278 GCF_964187505.1 Candidatus Chordibacter forsetii | reverse complement strand
AACGACCTGCACTTCTACGAGCATCTCATTGAATTTTGCTTCATCGTTAAATTCGGTTATGCGAATAAGTGCCTGGTATCGATTATCCAACCCAAGATCCTTTGGGCTTTCGAAATCTCTAGGACTTACAAAACTAAGCTTCCCTGAAACCTCATCAAAAACAAACTGTTGATAATCCAATTCGGAAAGCATGGACTTTAAAATAATTGTTTCCGGCGAGCCCGGTTCATTGTCTGGATCTGTCGCAGAAATAGTGAGGACTTCCGTTTCTCCCTCTTCTGGAAAACTATCCAGGACATAAAGGCGGGGATCCGAAGGGACAAATACAGGCCTTTTATTGGGAACTTCCTCCACGCTGATCACAACCTTAAGTTGCTGGATAAAATTGGGTGCAACATTTTCTTGTACAGTAACGAAAAATTCAAAATTCTGACCACCCATCGATTCGTAATCTGGTAGACCGTTGTTAACGTCGCGACTCAAATCCCAAAAGAGCCGGCACGAATCAGAAAAGTCGTCAATCCGGAACATTCCCTCCCCACCTACTAAGTTCCAGGTAAAAGAACTAGCAGGAGGACGATCCTTGGAATCGGAAACAAAAAGTTCGGCAATTTGCACCTCTCCCTCCAGGTGTAACAAACGAAGATACCGTTCATCCACATCCTCACTCTGTTCCACAAAAAAGGCGTCCTTGTTTACCGCATTGATTTCAAAGAATCCTTCGGAAAGTAAAATCTCAGGCTTGTCAGAGATGTCCTCTATATCGAACCTGAACTTTACAGTGTTGTTATTGTCAGGTTCATCGTAGAAGTATACCTCCACCTCATAGGTGCCTGATTGATCCAGCGGCGATGTAAATATGAATTTATCTTCCTCTACGATGAATTCCAAGGATGCACCTGCTTCCTCCTCGCCAAAACGTAAAATAGGACCGTGATCGAAGCTGAGTTGACGAATGGGGTTGTCCACATCATGAAAAAAACCGCTTAGCGTTTTGGACAAGGGAGTATCTTCGTAACCCAAAAAAGAGATTTCAGAACCTTGGAGGAGTTCGGGAGCATCGTTTTGAGGTGTTATGACAATATCAAAAAGAACATAAATTCGAGAGAGTCCATCGGTTACCCCAACCATTACCTGCCCCGAACGCTCAGAAGAACTTTCATAATCAGGAGGGGAACTTGCTTTAAAGTACAACTGGGTTCCCGTTACTTCCATTCGGTTTTGGAAACTTGGAACTGGGTATCCTTCTCTTGGTAAAACCAAAGAATACCTTAATGTTTGGTTATCTTCATCCAGTTTGCCAAAATAATTTGATAAATCAAAGGGACCGCCATGTTGAATACCCCCACCCGCTTCCTCTGGGTAAGTAATGGGTTCAGTTGTAAAAGGACCTTGGTTACCAGTAACATTTTCAGGCATTTCTAAGGCTACGGGAAAAGAAAAGACATTTGTCTCCAATTCTTCTACCCCGATATAACTCTCCTTAATTCTCGGAGGATCGTCTTCATCAAATAATTTAAAGGTGTAGACAAAGACTTTGGAATTAAAATCCCGATCGGAAACTTGAATAGATGCATTGAGTTCACGCTCTGCCGGGTTTTCAAAACTTGGGATTTTTGCAAATAATAAATCAACTTGGTTGCCAGCAAGGAACCCTTCACCCGTGAGCCCAAAGTTTCCCTCTGCATCACGAAATTTAAAGTAGCCGGCTGTATCTTGGGCGTTTTCAAGACCAGCAAATCGCCAAGTATAATTTTTGTCCACCCCTTCTGGGTCAACGGCTCGAAGTCCAGAGATAGCCAATTCAATTTCTTCAGGATGGAGAATTTCAAAACGATCACTGGGGTCTAAATAAGCGGGCTCATCCACATCTAAAGTTTCAAAGGTAAAATAAAACTCTTCAAAACTCCCTTCTTCATCAAAAGCGGTTAATTTGATTGTATAGTTCCCATCTTCTTCAGGACTTTCAAAATCAGGCTCAAAAGATTCGGTAAAATTAAGGTCCACCCAGTAAACCAATGGAGTTCCATCTTCCTCCCGTTGATAAATCTCAGAGATAGAAAATTTGGAGGCATCTGACCCTGAAAGTACTCGGGAAGTGATATTTTGTTCATCTAAAAGATCGGAAAAAGGGATGGAAAATCTGGGTTTAGAATTTTCATCAAATTTCACTAAAAATTCAGTCTGTCCAGCTGTCACACTTTGTTGGTAATAGCCAAAATTCCCGCCGTGTATTTCAAAATAAGCAGGCTCACCATCAAATTTGGTGTAACCAACAGATGGCAAATCTTTGTCATTTTGGATAAACATAGAAAAATTAATATCCACATAGGGAGAATCACCATCGGAATAACCTAGAGTAAAACGGTCCTCTCCAAATCGTAATTCATCGGGAGTGTAAACAAAAGTTTGAGGTGCTCCATCCTCTGCTCTTCCATTGGCTAATGAAACCATGCCCTTGGGGTCGGGAGAGAGTTCGGACTGCCAAAGAATCACATCACCGTCTTCATCAAAAATAGCCAAATCAATTAATTCCCTCCGGCTATCCAAACTCCACGGTTGTCCCTCAAATGTTGTAATATTGTAGGAAATGGGAGCATTCGAATTGATGCGAACAGGGGGATCGTTGGCATCTTTTACAAGAATAAGAAGGGAAACGGGATCAGCGGCTGTGGCAAAGTCTGCCTGGTCATGGATTTGAATATTAAGGTCGTAAAGGTTATCCCCATCCGCGCTTTGGGGGCGTTCAAAGTTGGGAGCGGTACTAAAAAACACGGATCCATTCTCGTCGATTTCAAATAAGTTAGCGTCCGGACCAGTAGTACGGTAGAAAATTTGCGCACCGGGAATATCCGACTCATTATTATCCAACCTGTAGCCAGATAAAGGATGAGAGTCGGCATCAGAGGGATTATAATCAAAAACTGAGGAATTGTTATTTTCTAAAAAAGGTATCGGCAATTCGAGTGGTAGGTTGAAAGAGATTTCATCATCAAAATCATTCTCAATTTCTATCCGCACGATCATAAACAGACCCTCCGCCTTGTTACTTTCGTCTGTTGCTGAAATTGAAAACTCTAGCCAATCATTTTCAAAAGTAAAAAGATCGGGCTCTAAAACTTCAATTTTCAGTCTTCCCTCATCTCCGCTTTCCCATACCGTCCCAGCTTCGATTAGCAAAGGAGTTGCATGGGTGGTATCCGTTCCAGAGTCGTAGGTTTGATAGTAAACCAGTTGATAGGCACTTGAGGGTGGGAGCCTCTCATTCTTTTGAGGGTGAGAGACATAAACCCCACCGGAAGTTTGCTTGAGCAGGTTGAGGCTGTGTGAAAGAGAATAGTTGCCCTCTTCAAAGGCATTCGATCCTTCATTGTAGAAACGCTCAGCCTCGACCTTGAAATCGAATTCCAAACTCGTAGGATTTTCAGTTAAAGAAGACCTAAACTCGTGAGGTCCATCGGACCCGTCCGCCGTTTTCGAAACACGATTTTCTTCAGCGGGAAACTTACGAACAAACACTCCACGTGGTTCTTCCGCAACATTCTGCAAGACTAAGTTTAAATTGTAAGTAGCATTGTGAACTGGAATTGTATCAGTTGCCGAAATTTGCAAGGCAAAGCTTTCAGGTCCCAGAGATTCAAAGTTTAACGGAACTGTCTTCCACCTCAACTCATAGGAAAAGTACCAACCATTTTCCTCTGAGTTAGTTTCTTCATTCTCTATTCCTGTTGCAACGAGTGAGAAATTATCAGATTCCAGAAACAATGTGGGTTTGGAACCCTCATTTAGGGGGTTACCCCAATCGTTCGTAGGATCAGAATCAAAAAGGATGAAGTCAGCAATTTTTAGAGAGTTCTCAGGAAAATTAATGGTGGTAGTTTGGTCAGTCCTCAGGCTGATGCTAGAATCTCCGTCAATTTCCAAAGCTCGGATGACGGGGACATCAGGAGGGTCGGCAATTTCCAATTCAAAGGTAAAATTATGGTCAATAAAAGCATTACCCTCCCTAATTACTCCGGGCCAGATAAATTGATCTTTTCCCCCTGCATAGGGATAAGCCCGATAGTAAAAATAGTTTAAATTATTTTTATACTCATGATAAACAGTACCTTTTGCAGGTCCAAACGTAGCGGGACTCCAGGATTTCAACCACGATGGTTCGGTAGGTAAAGGCTTGGTCCATGGATCAAAAACAGAAATCAATCTTGCACTATTTTTTGTCGTAACTGTTGCCCCGATTTGAATTTCGTACTCAACGGCACTTATCCCCGTATTTCCAGGTATTGGCGAGGCGGGAGATGCCGGCCAATTTACAGCAAAAAGAATAGGCGAAAAAATACTTATGCCCACAAATCCAAGACCTATCTTTTTAAGGATAAGACTGGGCGAAAAACGGAACCCATTTTTAATAGATAAAATAAACTTCACCGAATCACTAACTTATAGTCTATGTCTATTTAAGTTAGCAAAGTAATTATTATCAGAAGTAATTACAAATAATTCGATTCATATTTTCATAATCTGACTTTTGAACTTAAAATATCGTTTTTACTTCAATTATTGTTCTTCAAATTTATCTTTCTTGCCACCATTCTAATTTTCGTTCCATTCTCAACATCATGACAGCCCAATCCTCTCCCGCAGATTCCTATTGGAGTGACAGCCTAAAGCTCGTAGGAAAATTGTTAAGCATCTGGTTTCTCGTGTCCTTTGGGTGCGGTATTCTCTTCAAAGATTATTTAGATCAATTCTCAATTGGAGGTGCACCTCTCGGATTTTGGATGGCTCAACAGGGTTCCATCATTTGCTTTGTCATTTTACTAGTCGCTTATTCTTTCTTGATGAACAAACTGGATGAAAAGCACGGTTTCGGGGAGGAGGAAAACTGATGGACCAGACAACATGGAACTTCATCTTTATTGGAATCACTTTTGGGGTATATATCGGGATTGCGATATGGTCCCGGGCAGGATCAACCAAGGAATACTACACAGCGGGCGGAGGCGTTTCCCCTTTCGCCAACGGCATGGCTACCGCCGCCGACTGGATGTCGGCCGCAACCTTTATTTCCATGGCTGGCGGTATTGCTGCCGCAGGTTATGGGGCCTCCAAATTCCTCATGGGTTGGACAGGTGGTTTCGTTCTGCTCACCACCCTGATGGTTCCATATCTTCGTAAGTTTGGTAAAGCCACGGTGCCCGATTTTATTGGGGATCGATTTTATTCCAATGGTGCCAGGTTGGTAGCCGTTATTTGTGCAATTTTTATTTGCATGACT
>NZ_CAXLML010000173.1:0-3198 GCF_964187505.1 Candidatus Chordibacter forsetii | reverse complement strand
GCATGAGGTGCTACTACTTTCCTACATACCCGCGGGCGCATTTTTATCAGAATGTAAATACCTTACAATCCCAATTGTTTCATTTGCTGCATGTCATACTTACCATCATTATCCAAATCCAAATTTGTCTCTGGCGTTCAATGCGAAAAGAAACTCTGGTTGAGCAAACACCAGCCGGAGGAAGCACATTGGGGGCAAGCCCAAGAAGCGGTTTTTGCTTCTGGAACCAGCGTTGGGGAGTTGGCCACCCAGCTTTTTCCTGGAGGCACAGATGCCCGACCCGAGAACATGCGCGACTTTAAGTCATGGATTAAAGAAAGTGCGGAATGTCTTGAGAATGGCGTGGAGGTGATCTACGAAGCGGCTTTTTCGGTGCCAGGCGCTTTTGTTGCTTTGGACATCTTTGTTCGGGTGGGCGACGAAATTCATGCCTACGAGGTAAAGAGCAACACTGGTCTGCACGAATATCACATTACAGATACGGCCTTTCAATATTGGGTGATGGAGCAGGCGGGTTACTGTCCCGATAAAATCTTCTTCGTGCACATCAACAGCAGCTATGTGCGCAAGGGAGAACTGGATGTTCAGCAGTTGTTTCACAAAGAAGACATCACAGAACTGGTGCTTGCCAATCAAGCCATGGTTGAACCCAAGCTCAGGGAATTGCAAGAAATGCTGGAAGGGACAAAGCCCAACATCGACATCGGTCCTCACTGTTCCAATCCTTTTTTATGTGAATTTAAAAATCACTGCTGGTCGGGGATTCCTGAGAATTCAGTCTTCGAGCTCGCTTATGTTGGAGCAAAGGCTTGGGAATATTACCACAGAGGTTTGCTTCAGATCACCGACTTGGATGAGACGGATTTGCAAAAGCGGCAGGTGCCTCAATTCAGAGGATTAAAATTCGGAGAGTCACGATTTGAAATAGAACCCATCAAGGACTTCCTGAATGCATGGGAGTATCCCTTGTATTTTTTGGATTTTGAAACCATCAATCCAGCCGTTCCAATCTATGAAGGCAGTCGTCCGTACCAGCAAATTTGTTTTCAATATTCCCTGCATGGCATCAAAGAGCCAGGAGGCGAACTGGAGCATTTTGAGTACTTAGCTCAAGACGACGAAGACCCGCGACCGAAGTTTATAGAACAGATGCTTCAAGAATGCGGTAGCAGCGGTAGCATCGTCGTTTACAATGAGGGTTTTGAGAAAGGCAGGATTGCGGAACTAGCGCATGATTTCCCAGAGCATTCTGAAAAGCTTTTAGCGCTGAATGAAAGGGTAGAGGACCTCCTCATTCCTTTTCGGTCGCATTGGTGTTACACGCCGGCTATGGGCGGTTCAGCCTCCATCAAGTCGGTGTTACCCGCATTAACCGACCTTTCCTACAACGAATTGGAAATCAGCGATGGTGGAACGGCGAGCGAGACTTTCAAAGCCATGGCGGAAGGCAGGTTCGAAGGTGATTTTCAAAAAACCAGAACAGACCTTCTGGAGTATTGCAAGATGGATACCTTGGCGATGGTGGAGGTTTGGAGGTATTTGGTTGGGAGGTTGGGGGAGGTTTGATTTGCCCAGCACTTTTTTTCAAATTGAGTATGAAGTCTCCACGATTTTGGCGGCTCACATCTTGGCTTCTTTTCCCAGCATTCTTTTGGCTCTTATCAGCTCTTTAATCCAGAGATAAAGGAGTACGGGCAATACGATGTAGCTCAGTTTATTAAACTCACTCGTTCTTAGGAAGTCTAAATGGAGAAGATGTTGAATTCCCCTTGTCATGCCGCATGCATAACATTCCTGATCGAAAATTAGAACGGAGAGACAGACAGACTCTCCGTGGTCAAAAAAGTCTGCAGGTAATGCAAATAGAACTATGGGTATGAGTATAAGCCCTCCGAGATATGTGATGATTAAAATCTTCCTGAACCTCATGCTATGACTACATATCCATGTAATCACCTTTCTTGGGCTTTAATCCACCCGTAAGGAACAGTATTCCATCAATGATCCAGCCAAGCCCGCAGAGGCTACCGGTTAAAAGATATAAAACCCCCACACCGATATGCCCTAAATAAAAGCGGTGTATGCCTAACCAACCGAGGAAGAACCATAAGGCAACTGCCACCACAATACTTTTGTCGTCGGTATTTATGGTGTTTAAGTATTCGTCATCGCTGATATTAGAGGAAGAACTCGATACTGTGGGTTTAGGAGTATTGTCAAAAACGGTTTTTGAACCATTGGGATACTTGATCATAAAGATCTCGGACTTGAGTGTGGCAAAGGTTGGCCCATCTTGGTTATCGCACATTTTGTATTTCACTTCCGAGGTGCCCACCTCTAGAACTTTCGCTTGAATTTCTTCTCCAGATTTCATGACAATAGTTTCGCACTCGCCCGCTAATTGAGGCTTGTTTTTATCAAGAAAACCAGCGGCAGAAAAGGGAGGCTCAATATTGAAGTCATTCCGATTGGACGCAAGCAATAAAGGCCCTTCATTTTTCATGAATTCCTTCAAATCTTTTGCCCGGAGCTTGTTGTGATAAATTTCTTTTTGGCTCTGTCTATCGATTTTCGCAATCGACTTATGCGACTTCCTCCATTCTACATGGTAGCCGTCCATGTGCATTCGTTTCTCAATCGAACAAGATGCGAGCAGGATTAAACTTGAGAAGATAGCAATTGCAATTCTATTAGGTGAGAGCATGATTGTTGAATCTAATTTGGTGTTATCACAGGTGAAAATGATTCATCTATGCAAGGCTACCTTCGTTGAAGTTCGAATCACTAATTAATCAATAGTACGGAGAGTATAGATCAAATGCAAATTAAATAACCATTAAGTGCTTCAATGTTAGGTTATTTGGCATGCTTTGTTTGCTGTTCGTGATGAATCGGTCTAATCTTGTGGGCCAACAAGGAGTTGATTTCAACAATCTCATAATCCGTCTTTGTAATACCTCATTCTTCGACGGCTTCGGTTCATCTTACCTAATTCGATCGGAGAATATATGCTGCCTATCTCCTCCTTTTAGAATTGCTGCTTTTTCTCGGTTTTCTGCTCGCATCAGCTCAGTTATCCATAAATAAAAGGAGCACCAAGCACTTTTCCAAATACATCATCATAGGTCTTATTTATTCCGAAAAACAACAAAACTCCAAAAGGGCGTGATTTGCTAAGAAGTTGGTAGGTAAAGGGCT
>NZ_CAXLML010000172.1:0-12073 GCF_964187505.1 Candidatus Chordibacter forsetii | reverse complement strand
AAAACCAAAGGGATTCCAAGTGCAATGGGTTCGATTGGGTTTTGTCCGCCCCGGTTGGGTGTCAGAGTTTTTCCTCCAAAGGCAAGGTCTGCACATTCGATGAGTTTACTAAGTTCGCCGGTAGTATCTGCTAAGTATACTAAAGTGCCGGTAGGGGCTTGTTTTTTTTGCGTACGTTGGTGGTAAGGGAGGCTCTTTTGTTGGAGCATCGATGTGATCTGCCTTCTTCTTTCCGCATGCCTGGGTACTAAGAGGAGTCGAGCATCAAACTTTAGATCCCTTAATTCCAAGAGGGTATCAACGAGCATTTCTTCCTCTCCCTGCCAGGTAGATATACCAGTAAGTACAAAGGAATCTTCACTGAATCCAAATTCAGTTTTTAATTTTACTGAGTCAGACTGGTCAAGTTGGGGCGAGGTAACGGCGTCCACCTTGAGGTTTCCAACAACTTCAACACGGTCGTGCGGAATGCCAATCTCTATCCATCTTGAACGCTGTCTTTCTGAGGTGGTAAGGATTTCAAGTCCTTTGGGTAAGAGCAAGCTTCGGGCTATCGGGGATGATTGCAGCCGGTTAAATGTACGATCGGAAAGTCGGGCGTTAATGACCAGGGCAGGTATGCCTCGAAGACTAGCCTGATGAAAGTGTTCAGGCCACAATTCGCTGTCTACAGTAAGAATTAAGTCGGGTTTGATTTTCGCCCAGGCCAATCGGCTAACTGGCCACCAATCGAGAGGGAAGGGCCCTTGGGCAAGTAGCGAGTTTTTATAGCGTTGGGAAGCCATAAGTAAACCGGTACTGGTTGTCCCCGTGAGTACAATTTCGATGCTTGTGTTCTTTTGGAGTTGGTCAATTATTTTAGAAAGCGAGGAGAGTTCGCCAACGCTGACCGCTTGTATCCAGATGCGCTTACAGTCTGCTTTTTTGGGGGGAAGTGTAGGAAATAGGCCAAGGCGATAGGAGATTTTGTAGCTGTATCCACCTCGCCTGAGCATTCGGTATATAAAGTAAGGCGACACAAGGAGAGCCAGAAAAGGAAAGGCGAGACGGTAGAAAAATATCATGGGCAATACTGTCCTGTTTACCGTTGCCAGTTCGGGTTGGATGAGGAATGATTCAAGGCTATTTCTTATATGATGAATTCTGACCGAATCGCGAAACTTTTTTCTGATTGCAAGGCCGAAGGTCGTTCGGCCTTTGTGGCATATGTCTGCGCTTGTGATCCTGACTTTGATCGTTCTTTGGAGGTCTGCAGGTCTTTGATTAAGGAGGGCGTGGACATTTTGGAACTTGGTGTTCCTTTTTCCGATCCGCTTGCGGATGGCTTGACCAATCAATTGGCCGCTCAACGGGCTTTGGAGGCTGGGTGTACTCAGGAAGATGTTTTTCGTTTGGTTCGTGAAATTAGGACCTTCTCCGAGATACCCATTGTTTTTTACACTTATTATAATTTGATTTTTTCTCAGGGAATTGAAAATTATGCTCGAAAATCAAAAGAAGCAGGAGTGGATGGTCTGCTAACTCTAGACTTGCCACCTGAAGAGGCAGATGAATTGCTCGATGCATGCAAAGAAAGTGAGTTGGCCAATATTTTCATCATTGCCCCGACTACCCCCAAAGAGCGTATTGTTAAAATTGCTAAACGAGCTTCTGGGTTTTTATACTATGTCTCCCGGGAGGGGGTGACCGGAGAGCGAGATGATTTAGCCGGTGATTTAGACGAGCGGGTCGCAGCCATTCGCAAGCACACTGATCTTCCTTTGGTTGTGGGTTTTGGAATTTCTTCGGCTCAGCAAGTTTTTGAGGTTGCCAAGGTTGCTGATGGAGTCGTTGTGGGTAGTGCATTGGTAAATTGCATTCCCCAAAACTTGGAGAGTACTCCTAAGATGCTTGCTGCAATTGAACAAAAGACTCGGGCTTTGGTGGGCGGTCTAACCGCTGCATAAAGGCTGCTTTGTAAACTTGAGTTCCATGGGTGCTACAGTCCGGGAACTTTGGTTACTAGGAGGAGTAACTGCGGCAGGTAAGACCGGTTTGTCAATCGAATGGGCAGAAAAAAATGGTGCAGAAATTATTTCCTGCGACTCTGTATCTTTCTATCGCGGCCTTAATCTCGGTTCGGCCAAGCCATCTATAGAAGAGCAAAAACAGATCGTTCATCATGGGCTTGATCTTGCTGACCTTAGCGAAACCTATGATGTCCGCCAATTTCATGCATATGCCAGTAGAAAAGTAGAGGAAATTCTTAACCGTGGAAAAAAAGTTCTTTTAGTGGGAGGAAGTGGATTTTTTCTTGATGGATTTTTGCGTCCGATATCAGACGGTGTTGAAATTGAGCAGCAGGTTAGAAATGAGGCAGAAAAACTTTTTGAAACGGGTGGCCTTTCTAAGATTCTTAAAAAGTTAAATGAGTTAAACCCGGATGGTCTTGCCGGTTTGGATGCGAATAACCCTCTACGGGTATTGCGGGCATTGGAAAGATGTATGCAGACGGGCCTTTCCTTGAATGATTTAAAAGATGAATTCGCCAAGATGCCGCTGCCTTATCAAGCATTTCAAAAAAAACTGGTTTGGATAGACCGTGAGAATGATGACCTCCTTGCACGCATTGAACAGCGGACACAACAAATGCTTCAGGCAGGTATGATTGAAGAGACTGAGCGTGCGATTTTGCAGGGGATTGACAATCATGTCAGTCTTGCTTCCTCGGTAGGGTATAGGGAAGTAATTGAGTTTTTAAAAAATGGTGGTGAGGTTGAAAACTTGTCTAGGTCGATCACTAGGTCTACCCGCCAACTAGTTTCGAAGCAGCGAAAGTGGTTTAGGAAAAGGTTTCCCCAGCAATCTCACTTCATTATAAAACCCAACGATCATATATCGTCTGAAGATTTACCATGGGTGGCGGGCACTTGACCGATTCCATGGATCGACTTAGCTTAAAAGAATAGTTTTTTAAGATGAATCCATTACGCAGCGTTGCCATAGTTTCCAACCTGACCAAGTCTGGCACGGGTGAAGTAGCCCGGATTTTGGCAGAAATTTGCAAGAATCAGGGAGTTGAGGTTCGGCTGACTGAGGAGTTTCCATGTCCGGCTGGATTTCTCAAAGGGATGGATGCCTGTTTTTCAGTTGGGGGAGATGGTACATTGCTAAATATTTTGGAAGAGGCCATTGTCCATGAAGTCCCCGTGGCGGGAGTCGGCTTGGGTAAGCTTGGTTTTTTAGCGACCTTACCCCCTGATGATCTTAAAAAATGTTTACTCCCTTTGCTTCAGGGAGATTTCCATGTGCGCCGAAGGAGTCTGCTGGCTTGTCGTGAAGCCGGAGGGAGCGAGAAGTTGGCCCTAAACGATTTTGTGATCAAAAGTGGTATAGCCGGCCGTCTTGGAAGGTTTTCAGTTTTTTGTGGGAGCGAAAGGGTGGCGGACTATGCATCGGATGGGATCGTTTTTAGTACGCCGACCGGATCGACTGCTTACAACCTCGCTGCGGGTGGACCAATTGCTCATCCGGAGGCAGAGGTCATGCTGATGACCCCGATCTCCGCACATAGCCTGACTAGTCGCCCCCTCGTGTTTCCTTCCGGAATAAACCTCAGGATAGAGGGTGGTGAAAACAACACGCTTCCCCATGTCTCGGCAGATGGTGGTGAGGCTTTTTCTCCATCTCCCTACTTCCCGTTGGAAATCTTTGTTTCTTCAAAGACTTTTCCTTTGATGGAAACGGTTGATCATTCGCATTTCAAGGTCTTGCGAAACAAATTGAAATGGGGATGATTAAACTTCAAGGAATCGGTTAGGATGCTATCTGCAGGCACACGAATTGGTCCGTATAATGTCCAAAAGTGGATTAGGGAAGGATTTTGTGGCCAAAGTTACTCAGGGGAAGCAAGTTCTGGGGAAGAGAAAGGACAGTTAAAGTACCTGAAGTTATTTCATCGCGAACTTTCTGAAAAAGAAGGTTTTACCGACTACTTTTCTCAAGAGTGTCGAGCTATTCAACAGATTGAAGGGCGCGGGGTTTGGCCGATGCTTGCAAGTGGCACTCTCAAGTGGAAGCACTGGATATCCTTTGCTTGGTTTGATGGGAAGATCGTTCAAGTACCCACACCTAGCCAATCCGAAGACAAAGAATTTGAGGAGGTTGCTTTACGGTCCTTGGCAGATTGGCTTGCTCACGATTCTAATCGTATTGGCCCAGAAGAATTAAAGTCGATCATAATTGACATGCATTGCGGGTTAAACCGGGCACACGCATCGGGAGTTATTCATGGTAATTTAAAACCTAGTAATATTTTATTGAAGGAAAAAGAGGACGGGGATTTCGTTGCCTGGATATCTGAATTTGCCCTGGCTAAACTGTGCTGCTTCCAACCGCTTGGGGACGATATTAAAAATGTAACTGCCTTTTCTTCTCAAAGCTTGCAATACCAAGACTCTCTTAATGAAAGCCAGGCTTACCGCCCGCCGGACACCAACCTTTTGGAAATACCGGAAGAGAGTTGGGATCTCGTAGCAATGGGAAGCCTCGCTCAATCGATTATCCAAAAAAGTGAGAAACCCAGCGATGAATGGTTAGCTTGGCAAGTCTGGGCAGGGAAAGCGGTAAATCGCGATTTTTTTACAGTTGCTCAATCGATGGAGGCTATTCCAGGAGTCGAAGATTTGTCGGTTTACGGAATGGTTTCGGAAAAAAAGAATGGTGTGAACAGCCTAACAAACGAGGAGGTTAAAAAGCAGCGGGAATGGGAATGGGAGAGAGAACAAAAGGTGAAGTCGTCCACTTTTCGAAGAAATATGACTGGATTGGCTGGTTCTTTGTGTCTGCTTATTTTTTTATTTTCTAAAATATATTTATATTTAAACCCATCTCCCTGGGTTGAGTATTCAATGGAGGGTGCATCGGACCGGTATCAACTTGGTTTTGGAATATGGTCAGGTAAGGCATGGGGGATTTTGCCCGCCGTTTATGATGATAATGGAGAGGGCGGACAAGATGTCGCGGGAGAATGGGAAAAAGTGGATGGAAACTTTCGCTTGAATTTTCGAAAATTTAAAAAAGTGGACGAGGACGAGTCCGGGAAAAAACTTTGGCAGTACATTGGCAAAGGAGCCACTCGTCCCGATGATTATTATGCTTGGTCTGATCATCTGTTTTTTGATCGAAGTAAGAGGGAATTACTTTTTGTTAAACGAGTGTATGATGAAGATGTATTTCTGCCTGGGCAACGAGGGCAGGAACCTCTCCGGTTGTTCCCAGAGGTGAGGATGCGCCGGAGTGCGGGGGAAATAAAAAAGGCGGAACTAGTCTTTACTCAAACAGACAAAGCAGGGCCGAGTTGGTCACTTTTCCTTGGGGTTGGGTTTTTGTTGGCTTGTTCTATGTATCATCGAATTTTGGTTTCTATACCCAAGGATCCAGCGGGAAAGGATTGAGTTTCCTTAAACCTTTTTTCAAGATTCGATCCTGATGTTTGAATTTAGTATGCGCTGGGTAAAAAACTTCCTCCTGTATGGGGTGTTGTTTTTGCTTTCTTCTTGTCTGCATGAAGACCCCGAGGGTTCCTATGTGGGAGAGGTTAAAGACTGGGTCTATGAAGTTTTTGAGGGGAATTTAATCACCGATGGTAAAGAGTGCCGGGTCGAGCTGCTCTTATCACAATCCCCAAGCAAGTTGTCTGCGGAAATTCGTTTCGCCCATCCGCAAATGAAACCGGTTAGCCGACTAGGCACATGGGAGGTGGGAGATGGTGAAAGAATTATTCGTTTAGATGACGACAAAAAACCAGGAGAATTCTTTTTAATTAAGCGGGGTGTTCGCTATGCCTTTCAGTCCATAAAGGGTTTAAGGAATGACGACGGTTCTTCGCTTCTATTAATGCGAAACTTAGGAAAGTCGCGCAAGGCATCTTTCCCGATTGAGATTACATTTGGTGATAAGGGTGGGGCCAGGGTTGCAGGTGCAGGTCTTCCCCAAATGATGACAGGTGAATGGAGCCGCGTGAGTGACCGGGTTACTGTGACCATCAAGTTACCCAAGATTGTTCTGGAAGAGGAAGAAAATATACCCGAGGAAAGCTACAAGTATTTTTTACGCTGCTCTGAAGAGACTGAAAAAGCTTTGGTTCTAGAAAAGATGGTGGTTATGCGCCCCTTTGTTAAGGAAGATGGATCGAAGAGGCAAAGTTGGATGAGTTCATTAATTTTTTCTGATCGTCCGGTCTTGGTTGCCAAGTAAAATTATTGATCGATCAAATTGCAAAGATTTGACGTTAGGCGTGCTGTCTTCATCATGGATCTTTTAACAATTGGTTTGAATTGACGATCTTATGATTACAGCCCTTCAGCACTTTATTTCCAAAAAAGGTAAATTTGTATTTATACTTCTGCTCTTGTTAGTAGTGGTATCTTTTGTTTTGTACCTGTCCCAAGGATCCTCGGTTTTTGACCTGATGTCTGACGGTGGGCGAGAAAAGAAAGAGTTTTTCGGATATAATTGGAACGATCCGGATCAGAGACGTTTTCTTAGCGTGACCACCCGTGCAGCAGGTGCCATGGGGGTAATGTCCAGCCCTGGGCGCGAAGATATTTCCAAGGCAGGCACTGCTTACATGGAGGGACTGCAGCAACAAATCCAAGCAGCTTTTCGGGCAAATCCTGAGGAGGTTGATCGTGATGCCATGCAAAGGATGTTTGAATATATGCAGGCATGGCCAAATTTTGCTCCCGATTTTCAAGCTCGCGAAATTGCCCGGTCTGGATCTTATGATGGCGATTTTTTGGATGCAGCCATTGAGTCGCGTGTTGCCTTAGGTTTTCAGGCCGATGAGTGGGACTTCTTGTCCCCTCAGGTGAATCATCCTGCAGTTAATGCGGAATTCCTTAACTTTCTCAGCCGATTGGATCCTTCTTTGCAGTCAGAAGCAAACCGGTCCTCAGTTTTTTCGATGGTTGGGTCAAGATTTGGAATGTCTGCAAATGAACTGGAGTCCGTTCTTTATGCCGCTTTTAGAGACAACCAAATTGATCGGATTTACCAAACTCGTGGATTTGCATTGGCGGGCGAAATTAATGCCCTCAGTCACGAAAACGCATTTGCATGGGATGGGGATGTTGCTGTTCTTTCAGCAACCGCTCTGCCACTTAAAAACCTATCTTTGGGGCAAGTGAAACTTTCCAAGCTACCCAGTGCTGGTGATTCCTTATCCGTTTCTTACGGAACGAAAAAGTACAACTTTGTATTCAGTAAATCTGCAGCCGATACTAACGGTTCAACCGTTAAGGTTGTGCTTGGAAAGACTATTAATAAAAGTGCTTTAGCTTTAATTAATGCTCTTAATCAAAAGGACCTGGGGATTCTGGCAGTTGAAAAAAAGGGAAATATGATCTCTTTGGAACTCGAAAATGGTACGCTTGGTAAATCTTCGCCCTTAATTAAGAGCGATGCCAAGTCCATGGAGTTTAGGGAAATACTTTCGGATAAATTGCTAGCCTATTTCGAGGATAATCGGGAGTTGGATGTTTTTGCTGAAGAACCTCGTACCTTTGCCACTGCGATGGTCTTTGAAAATCAAAGCTTTCTAACCCCTCCAACGCCTGCTGATGAAGCAAGGCTTCGTTCCTACTTTGAACGAAATCGTTTGGATTTCCTCTCTGGGGAGGATTCCTCAGTCAAAGGAGATGGTAATAATAGTGTTCCTCAAGATGTTAAATTTGAGGATGTTGCTGAGCAGGTTCGTGAAAAAGTAGCTGCACAAGATACCAATGATGCCAAGAGGGAGGCTAGTCGATTAGCACAGGAGTCAGCTCTTGATTTCCTCGATAACTTAAACACCTTTGCCGACCAAATAAAACGAAAGTTTCCTGACTTCTCCGCTTTGAGAAATTCCGATGAACTTGAGCGATTCTTGAGCTCTAGTGAAGCAAAGCAAAGGAAGGTTTCGTTTTCTGATTCTGAAATGGGAGTTCAGTCCATGGTTCTTGGGTTGGAGAGAAGAGCAAGTGAGCAAAGAACTAATCGAGAACCCTTGGAGGAAGTTTCATCATTAGATGAAGTACGCTTTTTTACCCGTTCTGTACGAAAATCCCGAAACGGGCAGGTTGTTTTTCTTTTGGACAGAAAAACGGATCGTCGTCCTGCTGCGTTCAAGAATTTACCCTTTTCAACTCTCTGCCGGGAATATTTAAGGCACTTGAAAGCTGATGCTTTTGCCAAGAAAATTGAAAGCATCAAAAAGCGTCTAATTGAGTCTGATAAGGCAGATAATAAAGATTTGAAAATTCATCAGTTCAGTAAAAAGAATTCAGGTACCGCTCAGGCATACTTTGATGCAAAGCAGAGAAATTCTCGTTCTAAGGTTCAAAAGCTTGAACAGGATAAAGCAGAATTGAAGGAAGAGGAATCGGCTAAAAAGGCCAGCCTTGATCGTCAAATTAAAAGCCTAAACTCTGGCATCGAAGAATTGAACCAAGAGCGATCAACAGTAATTTCTTTTCTTGAAGGGGCTGGTGCCCTGCCAGTTGATGGTAAGTGGGCTGAGGTTGAAAGGAATGAGAATGAAGTCATCTTTGGCAAGCTTCGTGACATCTATTCGCTAAGAGGGAAGGCTACAGAAGCAGATGAAGCAGTCGCCATGCAAAGGAATTTGGAACTATCTAGAGGTATGCTTTCAAGAGATCAAATTCTCAGGGAGTTGGTATCATCTAGCCTCGAGGAATAAAATTCCCCACTTTTCAATTTCTTAGGTGGGATCTGGTAATCTCTCCCAACCAATAAAAAACTCAGTATTACCATCATTCCCTCTAGGTTCTGAGGTTGTTTCGATGAGTAAATGAGACCCGTTTAAGTTTAGATCGGCAAATTGTTTAATCTCTTCCAGGACTCTGAGGTGTATGTTTTTATCTTTTATAACACCACGTCCTAAATCCGCTTCTTTTTTGTGGCATTCAAACTGAGGCTTTACCAAAGCGGCCATGCGACCGTTGGTTTCAAGAAATTGCCAGGCTTCCCTTAGTACCTTACGAAGCGATATAAAGGACAAGTCCATCACAATTAAAGGATAACATGTGCGGGGTAGGTCGTTTAGTTGTAAGGACCTTAAATTCATTTTTTCGAAGTTGGTAACTCTATTGTCTTTTCTCAATTTGTAATGTAACTGGCCTCGGCCAACATCTACACAGGTTGATGATTTGGCTCCCATCTGTAAAAGACAGTCTGTAAATCCGCCAGTGGAAGCCCCAAGGTCCAAAATGTCTAAGTCACGAACCAACCATTTTGATTCTTTAATAAAATTTTCCATCTTTATTCCACCTCTACCCACATAGGGCATCGGTGTATCAAGTGTGAGTACTTCATTCGATGGCAAAAGTTGACTTGATTTGTGAATTTTTTCGCCTTTATACCGAACCTGGCCTGCCAAAATACAAGCTTGAGCTTTTGTACGACTATCGACCAAGCCGCAAAGGACCAATAATTCATCTGCACGTATTTTTTTGCTCATCTGTTTACAGGGTGCCGATCATGGCAAATCGTTCAATTACCGAATAACTTATTTATAGATTTCCATAGAATTTTGTAAAAAAACTTGACCCAAGTGGGTTAAAGTGGCAAGAAGTGGTGTGGAGTGGTAATTTATGCACGAATAAACAGAGCGAATGGAAAAAGAGACGACAACCTTCTTTGTAGGCGAGTTTACTCATGCTTTGGACAGCAAGGGGAGGGTTACTATTCCGTCAAAGTGGAGGATATCGGGAGACGAGAATACCTACCTGGCACTACCCAATCCCGGAGGTTATATAACTGTTTATCCACCCAAGATGGTAAGTCGGTTGGAGGAAAAAGTGGCAGAGGCAAGCCTCAGCGATGTAAGAGCTCAGGCACTCTTTATGGAATTATTTTCAAAAGCCCATTCATTTGGGTGCGACAAGCAAGGGCGAATCAATCTGAACGACAAGTTGTTGGCTCATGCAGGTATCAAGGGCAAGGCAGTCTTGGTGGGAAACTTCTCCGCTTTTGCTATTTGGTCTGTCGGGCGCTACGAAAAGCGGCCAGCCGAGGACCAGAGAAATATTTTCGATGCGATGAGGGAGTTGGGGTTATGATGCTTGGTAGCAAGTTTTGGACGACTTTTAGGGTGGTCGTCCTAAGAAGGGGATTTGACTCCGGGTGCCACCTCCTCCCTCGCGCTTCTTTTTTAATAAACGTCAATCTCGGGGGGGGTAGAAATGTATTGTGGTGCGGTTGAATTTGTATGTTCTCCAACAGCGGTGAAGCATATTCCCGTTCTGCTAGATGAATGCCTGGCTGCTCTTGAGCCTAGGCACGGTGGGTCGTTTGCTGACTTAACATTTGGTGGGGGAGGGCATTCCCGGGCAATTTTAGAGGCCAGTAGTGAGAATAATCTATTAGCGATGGATTGTGATCCGGATGCTAAGGATCGCTCGGAATCGTTTGTGCTTGAGTTTGATGATCGGTTTAATTTCTGCGATTCTTCATTCCGTGATCTTGATCAGTTTTCTTCGGCTGGTGAATTTGATGGCATTCTCATGGATCTAGGAATTTCATCTTTCCAATTAATGGAACCCCTTAAGGGTTTTTCCTTCAGATTGGATGCCCCGATTGACATGAGGTTAGACCCGAGGGTGGGTCAAAGTGCGGCTGAATTTCTAGAGACTGCCTCCTATGAAAGCCTAGTCAGGGCGGTAAGGGAATACGGGGAAGAGAAAAGGTGGAGGCGAGTAGTAGAAGCGATTATTCAGGCAAGAGGAACAGGCCTTCTGTCACGAACAATGAGTGCTGCTGAATTGGTAAGTAATGCGGTAGGTGGGAGGAATTTTCGACAGCGAATTCACCCAGCAACGAAGACTTTTCAGGGTATTCGGATTGCGATTAATGGCGAACTTGAAGCTTTGGCGGTTACTTTACCAAAAGCATTTAGAGCGTTAAAGGAAGGTGGCGTTCTGGCAGTAATTTCATTCCACTCTTTGGAAGATCGAATTGTTAAAAGATTTATGAGGAAAATGGCTGGTCGCCCAGAATCCAAATATGATGGGAGGGCTCAGCAAGATAGAATTGTTTGCGCAAAACTTAATGGGTCCAAAGCTATTTTCCCTGGTAAGGAAGAGGTCGAAAATAATCCGCGCAGTAGATCTGCGCGGTTGAGGTTTTTAACAAAACTAAAACAACCGGAACTGTAAGACTGATGAATCGGGTGTGGTGGATGTCTATAATACTTGCAGTTTCACTGTTCGGGAGCGGTGCTATCTCCATCGTTTGGTTACGTATGGAGATATCCGCAACCGCAAAAAAATGTGGAAATCTTGAGGATCAACGGGAGATGGTAGCTCGAGAACTTAGGGAACTCAGGGGGAGGAAATCAACAATGTTGAGACCTTCCGTACTTGCACAACTTGTGACGGGGAGATTAACCATCCCATCGGCAAGGAGAACGGTTCATGTCTCCGAACGAGAAATGTATTCCAATGGACAATCAGGTCTCGCAAGAAAAGATGAACTTCCCCAAAGAAAGTTTTCGGTAAGGCGTTAGAATGAAAAACGTCTTTATTTCCCCATATCGATTTTATTTTGTATTTTTGGCGATTCTTTTAACCTTTTGTACTCTTGGGGGAAGGCTTTTGCATCTACAGGTTTGGCAAAGCGACAAGTATACAAACCTCGCTAGCAACGCCCGTAAGAATTTTATTCATGAAGAAGCAAGAAGAGGGGATATCGTCGATCGTAAAGGTAGTCTTCTTGCAACCACACGATCAGTAGTTGTTCTTGGGGTTGATCCACATTCATTTAAAGAAAAGGACAGTAACAAGTTAAAGCAGTTGGCAACTCTGTTGGATCTTGATTCAGAAAAAGTTGAAGAGTCAGTTCGGCGAAAATTCATACACTCCGGAAATGGTGTAACGGCAATGAAACCTATCAGATGGGTGAAATTGAAAGATGAGGTTGATGATTCTACCTACCGTAAAATTCAAAAACTTGAAATAGATGGAGTGTATGGAAATTATAAACACTCAAGATTATATCCAAATCAAAACTTTGCTTCACATGTCCTTGGCTATGT
>NZ_CAXLML010000171.1:0-8690 GCF_964187505.1 Candidatus Chordibacter forsetii | reverse complement strand
TCTGAGGCGATTATGCAACTAACCCGAGTTTCAACCGCTTACCAAGCGGCAATGCAGGTTGGTGCTCAATTACTTAATACTTCATTGCTTAATTACCTGTAATTTGTTAATAACTTTTCTCAATGAAACTAAATATAGGAGAAGAACTTAAGACAGAAGGGGTTGAAAGTTCTCAAAAAAGTCACCAACTTATCTTGCCGCAAGGTTTGTTTGGTTTCTCCGAAATTAGGTCAATGGAGTTATTTTACGATCATGAAGAATTGCCTTTCATGTGGTTGAGGGAAGAAGAGAAGAATGGTTTGGCATTTATCGTCGTTGAACCAGGTGGAATTATTCCGGATTATGCGGTTGAGATTTCAGATGCTGATGTGGAAATCTTGGGCATTACTGGTAGTGACGACACCATGATATTAAATATTGTGACCCTTCCTTCTGAACAATCTTCGAAAATTTCTGTAAATTTGGTGGGACCCGTAATCGTTAACCGAAATTCCCTTAAAGCGAAGCAGTGTATCATCAACAACCATGATAAGTACTCTGCTCGTTTCCTCTTGGATTTATCAGACGGTGGCAGCTAAATTTTTTAGCTGAAGGGTCATGCTTATACTTTCCCGTAAAGTCGATCAAGGTATTCAAATAGGTGATGAGATAGAGATATCTGTTACCAAAATTGAAGGAGATTCAGTAAAAATTGGTATCAGCGCACCTCGTTCAATCTCAATTCTTCGCAGAGAAATACTGGAAGACATGCAATCATCCAATCAAGCTGCAGTCATGGGTTCAGTTCCCCAAGCTGGTGCTCTCAAAAGCACTCTTGCAGCAGGTTCTGCATTGAAGTTAATCCAACAAATGCGTGCTAAAAAAGCAGCTAAAAAACAACAGTCCGAATCTTCTTCTAACACACCGAGCTAAACCCTTTGGTCTGAGCCAACCACTGACCCTATGATTACCTTTAACCCTTTCCGTGCTATTCGAACAGTCCGAATCTTCTTCTAACACACCGAGCTAAACCCTTTGGTCTGAGCCAACCACTGACCTTATGATTACCTTTAACCCTTTCCGTGCTATTCGACCTCGCCAAGAGCATGCACAAGATGTTGCATCTAGACCCTATGATGTTCTTGATTCAAAAGAAGCTAAGGACGAGGCGGAAGGAATTCCCAATTCTTTTCTTCGGGTTATTAAACCGGAGATCGACCTTCCTGATAATGTTAGTCCATATTCTGATGAAGTTTACCAACAGGGTAAGAAGACTTTTTTAGATATGCAGGATAAAGGTGTCTTGATTAAAGAATCATCACCAAGTTTTTATGTTTACCGACTAACCATGGATGGTAGATCACAAACGGGTTTAGTTGGATGTTGTCATTTTGAGGAATATTTCGAGGGGAAGATCAAAAAACACGAACTTACCCGTACCGCCAAGGAAAACGATCGAGTGAAGCATGTTGAAACCCTTGAGGCTAATGCTGAACCAGTCTTTTTCTCTTACCGGGGACAACAACAGATTGATTCAATTGTTGAACGAATTACACAGGGAGAAAGAACCTATGATTTTATTGCAGAAGATGGAATTCGTCATGAATTGTGGACATGCTCAGATACCCAAACTAATGTGGATATATCCTCAGCCTTTCAACGTGTAGATGCACTGTATGTTGCAGACGGACATCATCGTACAGCCGCTGCAGCCCGTGTTGGACAAAATCTTAAAGAAAAAAACCCAGCTCATACAGGAGATGAGGAATATAATTTTTTCATGGCGGTATTATTTCCTGACGATCAACTCAAAATTTTTGATTACAATCGAGTGGTTAAAGATTTAAATGGTTTAACGAGTGATGCTTTTCTTGAACTTCTAGCTAATGACTTCGATCTTCAAAAGGACGAGTTTTCAGCAATCAAACCCTCCAGTATGAGGGAGTTTGCGATGTATTTATCTGGTCAGTGGTACCGGCTTAGCCCCAAAGAAAGCATTCGTTCTCAAAATCCGGTTCAGGACCTTGATGTTACATTGTTGTCCGACAAAATATTACAGCCAATTCTCGATATTGGAGACCTAAGAAAAAGCGAAAGAATTGACTTTGTCGGAGGTATACGTGGACTTAATGAACTATCTCGTAGAGTAGACTCTGGTGATATGGCTGTAGCCTTTGCATTGTATCCAGTCAGTATGGATCAACTGCTAGCTATTGCAGATGCCGGAGAAATTATGCCTCCCAAGACGACTTGGTTTGAACCAAAGTTAAGAAGCGGTCTGTTCGTCCATTCCATCAAAAGATAATGGTTCTATCCAATGCCTTAAGGGGTATTTGGATGTTTGTTGTTCTCCCCATCAGTTATTAAGTAAGTGGGATGAAACTCTTAGTTTTAAGTGCATCAACTGGGGGCGGTCACAATATGCGTGCCTATGCGTTGCAAGATTGGTGGTGTGAAAAAGGTGGTGACTGTCAGGTTTATCAACCATTAGAGAATACCTTTTGGGGATACAAATCAGGGTGTCAGCTTTATAATTTCATTCAGAAGAAAATGCCTTTTCTTCATTATGGTTATTTTAATTTTCTTGAGCTTGCATCGTTACATAGAAACCCAGGTATAATTCTTGGCTCCCAAAAGTTTATAAAAAAAATCAAAGAATTTTCTCCCGATATTATCGTTTCCGTTCATGCACATTTGAACCATGGATACTTCAAACTTTCTCAGACCATTGACAGTAAAATTATACCCTATGTTGTTTATTGCGGCGAATTGGCAGACGGTAATGGTTTTTCGAGGCATTGGGTGAACCCCGATATAGACTTATTTGCCAGCCCTTACCAGGAAGGTTGTATTGCCGCCGAGAAAAGAGGGATGCCATCTTCAAAGTGCCTGGTTGCCGGTCCTCTGCTAAGAAAACCATTCTATATCCAAGATCGATCTTTTGATCGATTAAATATCCTGAGTAAATACGGGTTACAGCCTAACTTGCCTGTATATCTTTTAGGAACAGGAGCAAATGGGGTAAATCACCACCCTGCAATTATTAAGAGATTAATGAAGGCCCAAAAAAAATGTCAAGTTATCGCTTTGTGTGGATCTAATGATAAGACATTGTTGGAACTTAGGAAGATTCCACCCTCTGATTATTTGGATGTCGTAGCACTTTCACAAGTAGGAGCAACTGAAATGGTAAGTCTCCTACGCGCTGTCGACCTTATGGTCGCTAGACCTGGTGCAGGATTAACCACGGAAGCAATTGTAACAGGATGCCCGATGATCTTTGATTTGACGGGTGGTGGCATGCCCCAAGAAAACAATAATTTAAATTTCTGGAAATCCAAAACAAGTCCAATACTCTCTTTCTATTCCATTTCCAAACTAATCAATATTCTGGAAGAAAATCAACCGATTCCGCGGGTAGAAATTCCCTTAGAAGAATCCCCAAACTTATTTTTGGATGCTTTGATTAAATTAGTTGAATGAATGACCTAATTACATCCAAAACATTACCGCTTTGGGCAGCGGCACGTTCAATTTATGGTTGTGGTGTGGAATGCCTTTCAGCAAAAAACTCTCAAAGCTTAGTTCCCCGTATTCTGCCATCAGGAGAATTCTCCTTTGGCACATCCTTAATTTTTAGTCCAAAATCTTTTGTTAAAGTAATTGAGGGCGGGTTTGCTTTACCTAAAATCAGGTATTTCCTGACCGCACCAACTGGTACATTTCGTTCGGTTATAAATTTGGCAAGGGTGGGGAAGGCTTATCGATCAGCTTCTCAAATTAAAGAGATTCATGGAATGTTGAATGGTTCGCTCGAAGCAATCTGTTGCTATTTAAATCACCATCTTGTTGCCAAAAAGGCTTTTGACGACGAAAGTTCGCGTACCTTAACTTTTGAAATTAAAGGGATGCAAAGAAAATGGCTTATTAAAATGGATGGTTCCAACGGTTGGCAGGTCGGTGCCTGTTCTTCTCTTGACCGTGCTTCAGCTTGTTTGGCTTTTAATGATATAGAGGTTGCTAAAAATGCGGCGTTAGGAGCTTTAGATTCATGGCTGAGCCTTACAAACGCTGAAATTATACTCTCAGGAAGAATTCCATTACTTGATAAATTTGGATATGTCTCAAGGATTGCACAAAATGAAGTACCTCGCCCCGGAAGATGAAAAGAATTAAGTCAGACCTACTATTTCAAAATGCCAATCGAGTCATTCCTACGGGAATTTATGGGCATATGGCTCCAGGAGCTGGACTACCGCTTGACTTTCCACATTTTTGTTCATCAGGCAAGGGTGCTCGATTCACCGATGTGGATGGTAATGAATGGATGGATTTTATGTGCGGTTTTGGTGCAGTCCTTCACGGATACCGGCATGAAGCGATAGAGCAGGCTGTTCAAAAACAACGGGAGCTTGGATCTGTTTTTAATCAGCCACACTTTCTGATGGTGGAATTAGCGGAAAAGTTAGTCGAACTTATCGATTTTGCAGACTGGGCGGTGTTCGCAAAGAATGGATCGGACCTGACCACTTGGGCAATTCGTGTGGCAAGGGAAAAGACAGGAAGAGAATACATTATTAAAGCAAAAGGAGCTTATCATGGAGTGGATGCATGGTGCGACCCTGGCATGGGTGGGCGTATTTCTTCGGATCGTGAATTTGTTTTAGAATTCGAATGGAATAATCTTCACCAGCTGGAATCGTTACTGGTTAATCATTCGAACCAAGTAGCTGCAGTCATTTTAACACCTTATCATCATGCATCCTTTGGACCTTCTGAACTTCCATCTGTGGGTTTTTGGAAGAATGTAGAAATGTTGTGCAAACAACATGATGCCGCTTTGGTTTTAGATGATGTTCGCTGTGGTTGGCGGCTGGATGATTCAGGTTCTCACAACTATTTTGGTTTCTGTCCTGACCTAGCTATATATTCGAAAGCACTAGGAAATGGCTACGCAATCTCAGCATGTGTCGGTAAAGATAAATTTCGGACAAGTGCTGCTGATGTCTTTCTTACTGGAAGTTGTTGGAATGATGCATATGCATTTTCCGCTGCTCTTGCTTCTCTTCAGATCAGCAGAGAAAACCTGGTAGCAAAATCTGTTCTTGAAAAAGGAAAATACTTTTGTTCAAAACTTGAAGAAGTCGGGCAGGAATACGGTATTAAATTAAAAATGACCGGCGTGCCATCGATGCCTTACCCTTGGATTGAGGGAGATGAAGACCTGTACCAAATTCAAGGGCTCTGTAAGTTTGCAGCTGCTGAAGGACTCTACTTCCATCCTCACCATAATTGGTTTATAAGTAATGCCCTCAGCTACGAAGATTTGGATCAGGCTCTATTCATTGCTAAAAAAGCCCTTGGGAAGTTCGTTGAACAGTAATTAAGATTTATCCTCTTCATTCTAGAGATAAATTAAATCTCATTGTATTTGCTGAGTGTTTATCACATGATGTGGGTAGATATTTATTAGGTATAGAATGTTAAACGATACTTCAATTTTAGTTACAGGAGGGACTGGATCCTTTGGAAAAGAATTTATACGGACGGTTCTTAGGACTTATCGACCACGCCGTGTTATCGTTTACTCTCGTGACGAGTGGAAACAGTCTGAAATGCAATCAGATCCTGATTTCCAGGACAGTTCAGTACGGTTTTTCCTTGGTGATGTCAGGGACAAAGAGCGACTTAGATTAGCTATGCGGGAAGTGGATTATGTGATCCATGCTGCTGCTTTAAAGCAAGTGCCCGCAGCGGAATACAATCCAAATGAGTTTATTAAAACCAATGTCAACGGCGCAACCAATATAGTCGAAGCGGCAATTTCTTCCAATGTTAAGAGAGTCGTTGCACTTAGTACTGACAAAGCAGTCAATCCTGTGAATCTATACGGTGCGACAAAACTATGTTCTGATAAAGTGTTCATTGCTGCTAACAGTTATGCTGGGGCAGGGGGAACCACTTTTTCGGTTGTTCGATATGGCAATGTTGTGGGCAGTCGAGGTAGTGTGATTCCACTTTTTCAAAAACAGCGAGAATCTGGAAAAATCACTATTACAAATTCCGAAATGACCCGTTTTCTGATTACTCTCAAAGAGGGGGTAGATTTCGTTTTAAAAAGCTTGGACTCGATGGTTGGTGGAGAATTGTTTGTTCCTAAAATCCCTGCTTGTACGGTTGGGAATTTGGCAAATGTTTTGGCTCCCAATGCCCAAAAGGATGTAATTGGACTAAGGCCGGGTGAGAAAATGCATGAAATATTAATTCCCCTAGATGAAGCCAGAAATGTACTCGAATTTGAAGATTATTTTATTATCAAACCAGTTCAGGCATTTTGGGGTAATAAGATTGGGATTTTGGGAGGAGTAAGTTGCTCGGAAGGTTTCCAATATGCAAGCAATGTAAATTGTGAGTCATTAAGTGAAGATCAACTTGCCCATTTGCTCGAGGACTTTCTCCCGACCTAATTTCAGAAAAGTTGGAGATTCTTTCCCGCATCTTAGATGATAAATCAGCTCCCTTTGTGGTGGCTGAGTTGTCTGGCAATCATGGAGGAGGCTTAGCGGAAGGTTTCCAATATGCAAGCAATATAAATTGTGAGTCATTAAGTGAAGATCAACTTACCCATTTGCTCCAGGACTTTCTCCCGACCTAATTTCAGAAAAGTTGGAGATTCTTTCCCGCATCTTAGATGATAAATTAGCTCCCTTTGTGGTGGCTGAGTTGTCTGGCAATCATGGAGGAGGCTTAGATAAAGCTTTAAAGCTAGTCTCTGCGGCCAAGGAAGCTGGAGCGGATGCAATCAAGTTACAAACTTATCGACCCGACACGATTACCGTTAGAGGCACTGATAGTAGATTTAAACTAAAAACTGGGTTATGGAAGGGTAAGCTTCTGCACGACCTCTACGAGCAGGCGATGACGCCTTGGGAGTGGCACCCCTTAATTGCCAAAGAAGCTAGGAATCAAGGTATGATTTGCTTTAGTTCCCCATTTGATGAATCGGCGGTTGATTTTCTTGAGGAATCGATGCAGCCAGCTCTTTATAAAGTAGCTTCTTTTGAAATGAATCATTTTCCTCTTCTTGAGCGTATTGGTAAAACGGAAAAACCTGTACTTGCAAGTGTTGGTGTTTCAGAAAGCCAGGAAATTTTCAATGCATTGAAGGTTTTAAAAGGTGCGGGGTGTCCCGAAGTAATTTTACTTCATTGTGTAAGTGAATACCCTGCTAAACCAAGCGATTTTTGCTTACACAGGATGCCTTTATTGGAAAGCGATTATAAGGTTAAGTTTGGACTGTCCGACCATTCGCTTGGACATTTAGTTGCCGTCGCCGCTACCGCTTTGGGTGCCCGAGTAATTGAAAAACATTTGTGCTTGGATCGTGATGAATCTTCGATTGATGGTGCCTTTTCCATGCTTCCTCAGGAATTTGCAGAATTGGTCAGTGCTGTTCGGCTTACCCATGAGGCAATGTCTGGTTCACAATGTCCTCAGGAATCTGCCAAATTTAAACGTTCCATCCTCGTTTCAAATCCTATTCAGCAAGGCGATCGGTTGACCCCAGAAAATGTAAGGGTTGCCCGGCCAGGTGATGGAATGTGCCCGAGTCGATGGAATGATATTTTGGGGCAATGTGCATCTATTGACATGAACATTGGTCATCCGCTTAGCGACCAGGATATCGCAAAACCTTAATGTTTCCTTCTTAAGGGATTGGGTTCACCTGCTAACTTTGCAATTTAGCACAATGGGTGCTATTTTAAAGCGTGTTTGTTTCCTTCTTAAGGGATCTGGTTCACCTGCTAACTTTGCAATTTAGCACAATGGGTGCTATTTTAAGGTGTGTCAGAAAAAAATTCAATGGTGATGGATTCTGGTTTGCCAAGCTTTGAAGGCACTCCTGAAGAGAGGTTAAGATCAGCTTGTATCTGGGTTGCCGAGAATTCACCAGGCAGGCAATTAACTTTGGAAGAAATCGGAATAGTAATGGGAGTCACCCGTGAAAGAGTCCGCCAAATTGAGGCCCAAGCCCTTCGCAAATTACGACACCCTTCTCGAATTCGTTTACTTCGAGAAACTGGTTAGTGTTTTAGAGAAGATTTAACTCTTTAATCAATCAGCATTTCTTTTGCTGATTTACCCTGGGGAATCATTGGAAGAACATGTTCGGTAAAGGGGACAATAACTTCAAGTAAATAGGGTTCATCCGCATCTAACATTTCACGCATTGCATCCTGTAAGTCCTCACGTTTACTCACTCTTCTTGCTTTTACTCCAAATCCCTCACATATTTTTATGTAGTCTGGATAAATAGCATCTAAGTTCTCGGGTCCACCAATATTTTCCGGATCACACAAGATTGTGTGCCCACGAACAGACTCGTAAAAACGATCCTCCCATTGAACAACCATGCCCAAATGTTGATTATTTAAAAGCAAGCATTTGGCATTAATTTTTTCAATTTTGGCAGTGGCAAGTTCCTGTACATTCATGAGGAAAGACCCATCCCCATCGATATCAATGACTTCCTTGTCTGGTCGAGCAACTTTTGCTCCTATGGCAGCTGGGTATCCAAATCCCATGGTACCGAGACCAAGAGACGATATGTAAGTTCTGGGCTCCTTAAACCTGTAATATTGAGCAGCCCACATTTGATGCTGCCCTACACCGGTTGTGATGATCGCATCTCCCTTTGATTCCTTATACAA